>CAMASU010000017.1 GCA_945861105.1 Synechococcus sp. UW140 | reverse complement strand
CCCCGCGACGGGCCGGGGCAATCAGCGGCAGGGCCTCGCGAGTACGGCGCCAGGCATCGGCGAGGGGACCGGCCGGCAGCTGGGGATCGGGAAGAACCGTCATGGGAGGACCCGGGGCGGAGCGAGGGCCAGCAGCAGGGTGACCGCGGCAAATCCCGCAGCCAGCAGCAGGGCCAGGCCCCGGGCTCCCAGCCGGATCGCCCCTGCATTGGTGGGGTCGAGCCAGCCGAGGCGGCGATGGGCGGCTTCGCTGCCATGCAGCACATGCAGCCCGAGGGCCCCAGCGGCGGCGAGATAAAGCAGCGGCACGCCAGGGGCAGCCAGGGCCTGAACCACAGCAGCGAGTTCAGCCCCGTCGGCCGGGCGGACCCAGCGCAGCTGGGCCAGGTGCAACCCCAGAAATGCCAGCAGCACCAGTCCAGCCCAGGGTTGACTGCGGGCAGCGAAGGCGGCCAGGGGTTGCCCACGACGGCTGACAAGCGCGGCCTGGTTGCCGGCGCGGCGGTTCTGATGCACCGCCACCAGGGTCAGACCCCCATGCACGCAGGCCACCAGCGCCAGCAGCCCCTCGGCCAGGGGCAGCCACCACTGCTGGTGCAGGGTCGTGGCATAGGCCTCGAACCGATCCGGAGCCAGCGGGGCCAGGCCCACCCCCACCAGATGCAGCACGACGAAGGCGATCAGCAGCAGCCCTGAAGCGGCAATGATCGGCCCGCGGTGGTGGGGATCCAGCCAGGCCATCGGGCCAGCCCTCTGCTGCGTCGGATCCTAGGAATCCGCGCCAGGGGGCAGGGCAGCGAACTCACGGCCCACAAGCTCTGTGAAACCGGGCCCATAGAACGCCGCATAACGGGCGCGCTGGGCGGCAGGCATGCGGTAGCGCCCGCGGGCCAGACGCAGGAGCAGATTTTCCAGCTTGGTGTGCCACCACCGCTGCCAGGCCCGCCGCCGGGGAACCAGCCCATTCCACCGTCGCAGCAGCTCCAGCCCCCAGGGGGCCAGGGACGGATTCGCCCGCGGGGCTGCGGCCCCAGGCCCCGCACCAGGCGGACAGCCCAGCAGGGCCAGGAAGTCGCTCTCCACCCGGCCACCCACCAAAGCCTGGGGCTGGAACAGGCGGGCCTGCACCGCCCCGTCCCCGAAAACCTGCCGCCAGCGGGCCAGGGTGGCCGGATGATCGCAGAGGTAGCGGATGTTGCCGTCGGCCGGGTCGGCAGGCAGCCCCCGGTCGGTGCGGCCGCTGCGGATCCAGGTGGAGTAGAGCGATTCCGCCAGGGCCACGGGTTCCCGCAGGTAGACCACCACCTGCACGGGGCCGGCCCCGGCCTCCAGCAACAGCTGCCGCAGCCGCTGCACGTCGTCGCTGCAGCGCAGGCGGGCATGCAGATGTTCCGAGCTGAACACCAGCCGGCCCCCCGGGGGCAGCGAGGTCAGCTCCTGCCGCAGGTCGGTCAGCAGCCGACGGCGCAGGTCCGCCCGGGCCGCCGGACTGCCATCGGTGAGGGCCAGCAGGTGGTCGTCTTCCTGGTCCGTCGGCGGCAGACAGACAGTGGCGAGCAAGCGACTCGACTCAAGACCGGCACACCAGGCGGGCCAGAGGCCAGAGCGCTGGAGGACTTCGGAGCGCTGGCGCAGGAACTGCTGCAGGCTGGTGCTGCCCGTCTTTTCGGTGCCGATGTGCAGCACCACACCTGGACGGGTTCGCTCCACAACCACAACCAGTCAGCTCAAGCCTAGGGAACCCTTGCCGAGGCCGATACGATCGGGACCCAGTCATTCGGTCGTGGGCGCGCAACTCCAGCAGGATCCCCAGCTCCAGCGGCGACTGCAGCAGGACAGCATCGAGATTGGCGGCCGCACCGTCTATCTCAACCCCTTCCTGTACTGGCGTCGGTTCGATGCCAACACCGACCGCTGGCTGCGGGAACCGGGCCAGCTCGACGAAGAACAGATCCAGACCAACCGTCGCCGCTTCTATCCCGAGGTGGCCTTCGACGCCCTCAGCGACCAGGACCGCCAGATCAAGGATGGCGCCGTCGAGATGTTCCTCAAGAGTCTCGACCTGATCACCACCTTCAACCCCGATCTGACCCCGGGCCAGCTGCTGGAGCTGGAACGCAAGATGGCCATCACGAAAAAGAAGGCCTTCGAGCGCTGGGTCTCCCGGTCCCTGCATCGCCGCGAGCTGGCCCAGAAGGCCGAGAAGCGACGCTTCAGCCGTGACCGCTGGCGGCGGGAATGGCAGGAGTGGCTGGCCGATCCGGCCACCCGCAAGGCCCTGCTTCCCCTGAGTGCCCTGGTGGCCCTGGCGGCCCTGGGGGGCTGGGTGCTGGGCTCCCAGGAGTTCTGCCGTCAGGTGATCCTGCCGCCGGCCAGCCCGACATCGCTCACCACGGGCCGCTGATCTCGTTCACCTGTGGCACGCTGGGGGGGCAATGGTGGTGGGATGGCCCAGTCTCCGCTTGAGATGCTGCTCAACCTGGCCCGCGGTTCGGGCGGTCGTCCTGACGCCACGGTCGTCCCCGTGCAGGTGACTGTCGAAGAACCCGTTGCCGAGGCCGACCTGGGTGTGCTGCAGGAGCGGCTGCGGGCCATCGCCGACCGCCTGCGGCAGCTTGAGCGGCAGCTGCTGCCATGACCATCGGCCTGGGCCGGCGCCAGCAGCGGCGCACGGGGATGCAGCAGCAGCCCGCCTGGCTGATTGCTTTCATGCTGGCCCTGCTGGCGGCCATGGGGGGCCGGCTGGCCTGGCTGCAGCTGGCCCAGGGGGAACAGAACCGCCTGCTGGCCGACGAAAACCGGGTGCGACTGGTGCCCCGCACCCCCATGCGGGGCCGGCTGCTCGACCGCCGCGGCCGGGTGCTGGCCGGCAACACCCTCACCTACAACCTCTATCTGCTGCCCCGCCAGGTCGATGACCGCGCCTGGGCGGCCCTGCGTCCACGCATCAGTCAGCTGCTGAGCCTGCCCGAGGCCAGCCTTGACGAACGGCGGCGCCACGGCGACAACCCCGAGGGGTACCGCATCGAACTGGTGGGAGACCTGACCCCACCCCAGGTGCTGCGACTCAAGGAACAGCTGCCCACCCTCAACGGCCTCGAGGTGGACCAGGACTACCGGCGCTCGTATCCCAACGGCGCGGTGGGATCCCACGTGCTCGGGTACACCAGCCCGATCACCGATGAGGAGTACCGCCGCCTGCACGAGAAGGGGTACCGAATCCAAGACCGCATCGGCCGCATCGGCATCGAGGCCGTCTATGAACCCATCCTGCGGGGCGAATGGGGGGGCCAGCAGCTGGAGGTGAACGCCGCCGGTCAGGTGCAACGGGTTCTGGGCGAGAAGCCATCCCGGGCCGGCAGGGATCTGTCCCTCACCCTTGACCTCGATCTGCAGAAGGCCGCCGACGAGGCACTGCAGTCGGTGGCGAAGGGGGCCATCGTGGTGCTCGATCCCCGCACCGGCGCGGTGCTGGCGATGGCCAGCCGGCCGGCCTTCGATCCAAACATCTTCTCCCGGGGCATCACCACCGCCCAGTGGAACAGTCTCAACAGTCCGCAGGCGCCGCTGCTCAACCGGGCGCTGCAGGGCTTCCCACCGGCGAGCACCTTCAAGATCGTGACGACGGCCGCCGGCATCGAATCGGGCAAGATGACCGCCGCATCGACCCTGCCGACCGTCGGCTCCTTCTGTTACGCCGGCATGTGCTACGGCGACCACGGCAGCTTCGGCACCATCGGCTTCCCGACGGCCCTGGCCGTGAGCAGCAACAGTTTTTACTACAAGTTAGGACTCCTGGTCGGTGAGCCCGAGTTGTTCCGCGCCGCCCGCCGCTTCGGGTACGGCGCCCACACCGGCATCGAACTCAAGGACGAGGAGAGTGATGGCCTGCTCGGCGATGCGGCCTGGAAAAAAGCGGTGCTGAAGGAACCCTGGACGGCCGTCGACACCATCACCTCGTCCATCGGCCAGGGGGCCGTGCTGGTGACGCCTCTGCAGATGGCACGGCTCTACGCCGCGGTGGCCAACGGCGGCAAACTGGTCACCCCCCACCTGGTGGAAGGCCCCCATGTGCCGGCCCCGAAGCCGATGGGCCTCAAGCCCGGCACCCTCGACGCCCTGCGTGCGGGCCTGCGTCAGGCCGTCACCAGCGGCACCGCCAAGGTGCTGAACGATCCGACCCTGCCCCCTGTGGCCGGCAAGACCGGCACAGGCGAAGACCCGCCGCGGCCAGACCATGCCTGGTTCGGCGGCTATGCCCCGGCCGATCAACCCCAGGTGGTGATCGTGGCCTTCGGCGAAAACAGCGGTGGCTACGGCGGCACCGTGTCGGCACCGATGGTGAAGCGGGTGATGGAAACCTTCTTCCACCGCCGCCAGGCCAACAAACCCGCCGCACCCCGGTGAAACCATTTCATTCCCGGGAACGATTACCAGGCTGAAGGGCGATCCCGGTGATCGTTCTGCTTGGCTCTGCCCTTTGCCCCCAGCCGCGACTGGCACCTGCGACCGACCCGGCACCGTCCCGCCGACCGGCTCTGGCTGCTGGTGCTGCTCATCCTGGGGGCCCTTGGCCTGCGGCTGGGCTGGCTGCAGCTGGTGCAGGGCCAGCACCATCGCCAGCTGGCTGACGAGAACCGGCTCCGCACCCTCGCCAGTCCCCCCCGACGGGGCCGTCTCCTCGATCGCCGCGGGGAACTGCTGGCCGGCGATGTGGTCAGCTTCCGGCTGGTGCTCAACACCCAGGAGGTGCAGGAGCGACGCTGGCCCAGCCTGCGGCAACGGCTGAGCCGGGTGCTGCACCGCCCCGCCGGGGACCTGGAGGCGCGCCGCCGGGCCGGCAATCCCCAGGACAGCTACCGCACCACCCTGGTGGAGGGGCTGACCACCGCCGATATCACCCGGCTGCAGGAGAAGGCCGTGGAACTGCCCGGGGTCTCGGTGGAGCCCAGCTTCCGGCGCCATTACCCCCATGGCCCCCTGGCCGCCCATGTGCTCGGCTACACCAGCCCGATCAGCGCCGAGGAGCACCGCGACCTGGAGCCCTACGGCTACCAGCTGCAGGACCGCATCGGCCGCAGCGGCCTGGAGGCGGCCCTGGAGCGGCGGTTGCGGGGCCGCTGGGGGGGACAGGTGGTGGAGGTGGATGCCGCCGGCACCGTGCAGCGGCACCTGGCCGAACGTTCAGGCGGCAGCGGCCAGGATCTGCAGCTGACGCTTGACCGGCCCCTGCAGGAGCAGGCGGAGGCGGCCCTGGCCAGGGTGGGCCGCGGGGCGGTGGTGCTGATGGATGCCCGCGATGGCGCCATCCTGGCCATTGCCAGCCGTCCGGGCTTTGATCCGAATGTGTTCAGCGACCACCTCGACCCCCAGGCCTGGGCAGGGCTGAACAGCAGCGCGGCACCGTTGCAGAACCGGGCCCTGCAGCCGTTTCCCCCGGCCAGCACCTTCAAGGTCATCACCGCCATGGCCGCCCTCGAATCGGGCCGGCTGGACAGTGATGGCCGCCTCGAGACCACCGATCGCTTCTGCCACGGTGGCCGCTGCTTCCGCGACCACGGCCGCTTCGGCAGCATCGGCTTCGGCCGGGCCATGGCGGTGAGCAGCAACAGCTTCTTCTACCGGCTGGGCCTGCGCACCGGGCCGGAACGGATCGCCAGCGCCGCCCAGCGCCTTGGGCTGGGCAGCCAGACCGGCATTGAACTGAGCCTGGAGGAAGGGCGGGGGGTGGTGCCCGAACCCGACTGGAAAAAACGGCTGCTGGGCCAGGAGTGGTACGAGGGCGACACGATCAACACTGCGGTGGGCCAGGGATCGCTGCTGGTGACCCCGCTGCAGCTGGCCCGGCTGTACGCCGCCGTCGGCAACGGTGGGCAGCTGGTGACGCCCCATCTGCTGAAGGATTCGACGGCCAGGGATCTGCAGCGCCCCCTGCGACTGCAGCCCCGCACCCTCGAGACCCTGCGCAGGAGCCTGCGGGAGGTGATCACAAGCGGCACGGGCACGGTCCTGGCCTCGGGACTGCCGCCGGTGGCCGGCAAGACGGGGACCGCCGAAGATCCGCCACGGGCCGATCACACCTGGTTCGTGGGCTTTGCCCCCCTTGAGAATCCAGAGGTGGTGGTGGTCTGCTTTGCGCAGAACAGCGGCGGTTTCGGCGGCACCGTCGCCGCCCCCATCGCCCGCCAGGTGCTGGGGGCCTACTTCAATGCCAGATCGGGGGAACGCACCCCGGCCAGCACCGAACCGTAATAACCCCTGAGCTGCTGGGTGGCGCCTGCCCAGCCCCAGCGCTCGGCTTCGCTGCGGGCGTTGCGTCGCAGCTGGTCGCGGCCATCACGGTCGGCCAGCAGCCGTTGGCTGGCCTCCAGCAGGCCCTGGGGATCGCCGGGATCGAAGAGGCAGCCATTGAGGCCATCGGTGACGATGTCAGGGATCCCGCCGCAGCGGGCCGCCACCACGGGACAACCGGCCGCCATGGCCTCCAGCAGCACCAGACCCAGGGTTTCGGTGCTGGAGGGGAAGAGGAAGGCATCGGCACTGGCGTAGGCACCGGCCAGGTCGGCACCACCGAGGTAGCCGACAAAGGTGGTGGCGGTGCCGGCAAAGGTGCGCTCGAGCTGCTGCCGATGGGGGCCATCCCCCACCAGGGCGAGGCGGGCCCCGGGCAACTGGTCCAGCAACGGCCTGAGCCGTTCGATCTGTTTCTCAGCCGACAGGCGACCCACGTACAGCAACAGGTTGTCGCTGTCGGCATGGTCGCCCAGCAGGCGCCGACGCAGCTCAGGGCTGGCCTGGCCGGGATGGAACAGGTCGGTGTCGACACCGCGCTGCCAGAGGGCCGTGTGCTGGATCCCACGCTCGCTCAACTCCTCAACCATGGCGGTGGAGGTGCAGAGATTGAGCTGGGCCTGGTTGTGGGCGGCCTTCAGCAGTTCCCAGAGCAGCGGCTCGAGCATGCCCATGCCGTAATGCTCGAGATATTTGGGCAGGTGGGTGTGGTAACTCGCCACCAGGGGCAGGTCGCGGCTGCGGGCGAGCCAGATGCCACCCAGGCCCAGCACGGCCGGATTGACCACATGGACCAGGTCGGGCCGGAAGCTGTCGAGGGCATCGGAGACGGCGGGCCGGGGCAGGGCCAGCTTCAGCTCGGGGTACAGGGGCAGGGGCATGGCCGGCACACCGATGACGCGGGCGCCGGCGAAATGGGAGGGGGCGCCTTCAGGGCAGAAGACCAGCACCTCATCGCCGCCGGCGACCAGGTGCTCCACCGTGCGGGTCAGGCGGGTGACGATGCCGTCCACCTTCGGCAGGAAGGTCTCGGTGAAGAAGGCGATCCTCAAGGTCGTCAGCCGGCGGCCAGGGCCCGGGCCTGGGTGGCTGTCCAGGCCGAGACGCAGGGAATGCGACGACGGTCACAACGGTCGGCCCAGCGGCGGGCCACGTCGACCACTTCCTTGAGCAGGCCATCGCTCAGGGTCGTGGGCTGAAGGCCCAGGTCGATGAGGCAGCGGTTGTCGACGATCAGATCGTTCTCGATCGCTTCCTTGCGGGGATTGGGCAGCAGGGCGACCGTGGCACCGGTGATCGCCGCCACCTTGTCGGCCAGGTCGTGGACACGATGACTTTCGGTCATCTGATTGAAGATCCGCACCTTGTCACCGGCGGCCGGAGGATTGGCGATGGCCAGCTCGACACAGCGCACCGAATCGCGGATGTGAATGAAGGCACGGGTCTGGCCACCGGTGCCATGGACCGTGAGGGGGTAGCCGATGGCGGCCTGCATCAGGAAGCGGTTGAGCACCGTTCCGTAGTCACCGTCGTAGTCAAAACGATTGCAGAGCCTCGGATCCCGGTCGGTGAGGTCAGTGTTGGTCCCCCAGACGATGCCCTGGTGCAGGTCGGTGATGCGGATGCTGTCGTTCTTGTTGTAGTAATAAAAAAGAAGCTGATCCAGGGTCTTTGTCATGTGATAGACGCTTCCCGGATCAGTGGGATGCAGAATCTTTTCGCGGAAGCGAGTGCCATCGGGCTGCGGCACCTCAACCGTCAGATACCCCTCGGGAATCGTGGCCCCACGATGGGATCCATAGCCATAGACCCCCATCGTGCCCAGGTGCACGATGTGAATGTCCAGACCGCTTTCAACAATGGCGCACAAAAGATTGTGGGTGCCGTTGACGTTGTTGTCGACGGTGTAGCGCTTGTGGCGCGACGACTTCATCGAATAAGGGGCGGCCCGCTGTTCCGCGAAATGAACGATGGCCCCAGGCTGCTCGGACCGCAGCAGGTCGAGTAACAGGTCGTACTCAGCCGCGATGTCAAGGTCAACGAATCGCATGGCCCGACCCCCGCAGTCCTGCCAGGCATGCAGACGATCGCCGATGGTGGAGATGGGGGTGAGGGATTCCACCCCCAGTTCGATGTCGATCTTGCGACGGCTCAGGTTGTCGACAATGACCACGTCGTGGCCTGCTTCGGCAAGGTTCACAGCGCAGGGCCAGCCACAGAAGCCGTCACCACCGAGAACCAGGACCTTCACGTCTGTCTCCTGTTGAACGGAGCCGTGCTCCATCCCGGCAAGCTACTACAGGGATCAGGCTCCGCCGCTGATGCCGAAAGCCACCGCCACCATGGCCACCACCAGCACCCCCCCCAGGAGGTAGGGGAGCAGCCGCTGCAGCCCTTCGGGACCGCTGCCGGGCTCCACGAACTGCATCCGCGGCTCCTTGGCGAAGGCATTCAGCCTGCCGCCGTCTTCCCTGGTCACCGCCATGGCCTTGATCCGACTGGTCAGACCCTATGGAGATGGCCCCGGTGCGGCCCGAAGCCGTAAAGAGGTGTCATGGGTCCGGAGGTGTCAAGGCTGATGGTCGGGGCGGCCGACACGGCCGACCTGGGGCGAACTGGCCACGGCCTCCGGGCGCCTCGGCATCGGCCCGGCCAGAAAGGCGGCCCGGCCAGCCCGGGTGGCCAGGGCCATGGCCTCGGCCATGGCGATGGGGTTGCCGCTGTGGGCAATGGCGCTGTTGATCAGCAGGGCATCGGCACCGGCCTCCATGGCCAGGGCGGCGTCGCTGGGCACACCGATGCCTGCATCGACCACCACCGGCACCCGCGCCTGCTCGACGATCAGCCGGATATTGGCCAGGTTGCCGAGGCCCTGGCCGCTGCCGATGGGAGAAGCCAGGGGCATGACCGTGGCGCAGCCGACCTCCTCAAGGCGGCGGGCGAGGACAGGGTCGGCGTTGATGTAGGGCAGCACGGCAAACCCTTCGCGCACGAGGATCTCGGCCGCCTCCAGGGTCCCCAGGGGGTCGGGCAGAAGGTGACGGCCCTCGGGAATCACCTCGAGCTTGACAAAGTTGTTGTCCTCCTGGCCCGCCAGGCGGGCCAATTCCCGGCCGAGACGCGCGACCCGCACGGCCTCCTCCGCGCTGGTGCAGCCGGCGGTGTTGGGCAGCATCCAGATCCGTTCCCAGTCGATCGCCCCCAGCAGGCCCTCGTGCCCCGGGGCCTGGCTCTGCACCCGTCGCACGGCGACAGTGACGATCTCGCAGCCACTGGCGCTGATGCTGCCCTGCAGGCTGGCGTGATCCGGGTACTTGCCGGTGCCGGTCATCAGACGGCTGCAGAACCGGCGGCCGGCGATCACCAGGGGGTCGCCGGCGGCGACTCCGGGCCCGGGCTGAGACGAAACGGTGGACGGCATGGGGAACGGGCGGGCAGGAACGGATCGGCAGCTGGCGGTGGCAGACCGGACCGGGGGACGGTTCCCCCTAGCCTGGCGCCATCTGAATTGTGGGGTGATGCCGCTGCCGACGCCGCTTCCGACCCCCCTGCCGACCCCTCCGATGCAGGCCAGGCCGTTCCAGGCGCCAAAGCCCCTGCCCGCCAATTCGGCCCTGGGGGTTGAGCCCCTCGAGCCCCTCAACGCCACCCTGATCCAGGTCGACAGTTTCGACCCGGTGGCCCGGGCCCGACTGCTCAGCTCCAGCACACCGCGCTTCTGGCGTGGCCGTCTCTTCAGCACCGACAACCCCCGCGGAACGGCTGCCGAACTGAGCCTCGACCAGCTGGTGCCGATCGGCCAACGCATTGACATCACTGGCTCCCTGCGCATCGGCCCCACCACCGTTCCGGTGAGCGGCAACCTCAATGCCGAGAGCGATCAGCTCGACCTGCTGCTGCTCGGCGATGCCCTGCCAGCGGATCTCGAGCCCGGTGGCTCCTTCCAGGGTCTCGAATCCCTGCGGCTCAGCCGTTGGGAGGCCCCGCGGCAGATGGGAACCACCGCGATCCTGCAGCTGAGTCCCGCCAAGGCCCCTGCCGTCCAGGGGCTCTGGTGAGCCAGGGCCGCCAACGACGCCGTCTTCAGGCGGTCTGACCAGGATCCAGGAGCTTCAGCCGCCTTCCGGCTGTGCGATTGCCGGGCTCCAGACCCAGCACCTGTCGGTACAGCTCCACGGCTTCCCCTTGCTTCTGCTGCTTTTCCAAAGAAAACGCCAGGTTGTTGAGCGCCACCGGATAAGCGGGTCTCGCCTTGAGGGCTGCCCGGTAGTGAACAACGGCCTCGCCATGCTTCTGCTGGGTGGCCAGGGCAAAACCAAGGGCGTTCTCGATCAGCGCCCTGGCCTCCTGGGGCTCACCGGCCAGGCGGCCCCGGGCCTGTTTCAGAGTTGCCGTGGCCTGGGCATAGAGCCGCTTCTCAAGCTGCACCGAGCCAAGCTCGTAAAGATCGGCAGCCGTGGCGTCCGCTGCTCGGCAGCGTCGCTCGAGGTCACCGAGGCGACCTTCCAGCTGACGCACACGCCACACCTGCCGGCCGACGACCACGGCGATGACACCAAGCAAGCCAATCAGGCCCAGCAGGTAGGCCTGGGGCAGGGTGATCTCCATCGCCACAGGATCAGCCGCGGGCGGCTCCGGCCACGGTCTCGAAAGCGGCGGGATGCAGGATCGCCAGCTGGGCAAGCATCTTGCGATTGATGCGCACGTCGGCTTTGCGCAGGCCACCCATCAGACGGCTGTAGCTAAGACCATTGATGCGGGCTGCTGCATTGACCCTGGCGATCCAGAGGCGGCGGAAATCGCGCTTGCGACGACGGCGGTCCCGATAGGCATTGCACAGGGCCTTCATGACCCGCTGGTTGGCCGTGCGGAACAGGGTGCCGTTGCTGCCACGGAAACCCCGGGCGAGACGAAGGATCTTGTTACGGCGTTTGCGGGCAACGTTGCCCCTCTTGACGCGGGCCATGGCTTCAGTGGTTCAGAAAAGGTTCAGATTCAGACAAACGCGCGGCTCAGCCGGCGTAGGGGAGCATGAGGCTCACATTGTCGGCGTCGCGCTCATCGACGACGGCCATGGTGCCCAGCCAACGCTTCCGCTTCGGACTTTTATGGTCGAGCAGGTGGTTGCGGAAGGCATGCCGGCGCACGAACTTGCCGCTGCCCGTGATGCGGAAGCGCTTGGCGGCGGCCCGTCGGGTCTTGAGCTTGGGCATGGTCTCCGGGTCGCTCGGCACAAACAAGCAGACTAGAACCTCACCCCCCCTTGCGCCAAATCCCTGTGCCAGCGTCACCAGCCCCCCCCGGGCGGCGCTCCCGCCGACCTGCCGCCCTGATCGGCCTAGTGGCCGGTGGCCTGCTGGTCCTCGCCGGTGGCTGCCGCCACGCGACCCGGGCCGGCGATCTGCCGCTGCACTGGCCCACCCGGCCGCCGGCCCCCCTGAGCGGACAGACCCCCACGGTGCTGGTGTCCCTGGCGGATCGCCTCCCAGCCGGAGAGGGTGCGGCCCCGCTGGTGCTGGACGCCGCCGCCGGCGGCACCCTGCGACTGGTCGACGCGGCCGGCCTGAACCAGCAGGCCCCCCAGCTGCGCATCCGCTGGGAGCGACGGCCGCTGGCCCAGCCCCTCACCCTTGAGCGTCTCGTGCTGGGGCCCTTCCCCAGTTACGAATCGGCCCAGGCCCAGGCCGACCGCTGGCGCCAGCAGGGGGTCACCCCGGTGCTGGCCCGGCCGGTGGACTGGGAGGTGTGGGCTCCGGCAACCGCTCCGGCAGCGGGGCTGCCCGCACGCCTCGAACGGCAGACCCATCGGGAACGCTGGCAGCCGGTGCTGGAGACATCCACCGGGAGCATCGACATCGCGGGCCCCGTGCGGATCGACGCCACGGCGGGCCTCCGCTGGAAGGGGGGGCGCCACCCGGGTCGGCTGCTGCTGTTGCCTGATGCCTACGGCACCTGGACCCTGATCGAGCAGCTTCCCTTCGAGACCTACCTGGCCGGGGTGGTTCCCCACGAGATCGGGGCCGGCTCCCCACCGGCGGCCCTGCGGGCCCAGGCGGTGCTGGCGCGCACCTGGGCCCTGGCCAACCAGAAGCGCTTCGCCGTGGATGGGTACCACCTCTGTTCCGACACCCAGTGCCAGGTGTACAGCGAACCGGGGCTGGCCGACGGGCCGTTGCGCCAGGCCCTCAAGGCGTCGGCGGGGCAGGTGCTGGTCTGGAACGGCCGGCCCGTCCAGGGGGTTTACAGCGCCAGCAACGGCGGGGTCATTGCCGGCTTCGACGAAGCGTGGGCCGGAACAGCGCCGCCGTACCTGCGGCCCGCCGTGGACGGCGACGCCAGCCGGTTGCGGCGCACGCGCCTGCCCCTCAGGGACGAGCCCGCCGTCGCCCGCATGCTCGTTGACCCCCGCGGCCTGTGGGGCCAGGATCATCCGCGCTTTCGCTGGCAGCGGCGGCTGACGGCGGAGCAGCTGCAGGCCCTCCCCGGTGCCGACGCCCTCGGCCGTCCCCTGAAGCTGGTGGTGGCCGACCGGGGGCCGAGCGGCCGGGTGCGCACCCTCCGGATCGAGGGGAGCAGCGGGGCCATCAGCCTGCGGCTGGACCAGATCCGCCGACGGCTGCCGATGCTGCCCAGCACCCTCTTCACCGTCCAGAGCGAGGGTCCCGAGGCCTGGCTGATCACCGGCGGCGGCTTCGGTCACGGGGCCGGTCTCTCCCAGGCCGGCGCCATCGATCTGGCTCGACGGGGCTGGAGCACCGAACGCATCCTCGACCACTACTTCCCAGGCACCCGGCTGCAGCCCCTGAAATCACTCCCGCCAGAGGGATCCCTCTAAAGTCGCCTGGACAGCGGGGAGGTCATGGGGAGAACCGATCCCGGCGACGATGCAGTGACCCTGGAGCTCAGTGACAGCCCCCAGGACTGGTCCCATGGCCGGCGGCGGAAGGCGCTGATCTTTCTGGTGGCCTGCCTGGGCGTCGGTGCGGCCCCCCACTGGCTCGGTCCCCTGCGGGGCGTGGTGCCGGCCCTGGGCTGCGCCCTCGTGCTCGGGGGCTACAGCCTGCGCACCCTGCTGGCCG
>CAMASU010000016.1 GCA_945861105.1 Synechococcus sp. UW140 | reverse complement strand
GATCACGCCAGGGCAGCCCGCCGGCCACATCCAGAAGCCAGTCGAACGCCCCCCGCCGGGCCGGATGATCGCGCAGGCAACTCCGCCGCCAGGCGAGCAGCTCGGCCCCGGTCACAACGGCGATGCCCCCGGGGACGGTCATGGGCAGCGGGGTGAGGGACTTCATTTCGCAGTCTGCCGTGGCCGCCAAGCACCCCCCGGAGCAGCCAGCACCATCCCCTGTCGCTCCAGCTCAAGCAACTCAAGGGCAAGCTGCGGCACGGGCCGCTCGAGCCGCTGGACCAGGTCGTCAAGGGAGGCCCCCGCCCCCAGGGCCGCCAGCAGCCCATCCGGCCGTGCGGCGGGGGCGCTACGGATGCCACCCCGAGCCCGCAGGGGACCAGACCCCAAGCTGCGGATCAGATCGCCGGGGTCGATGAGAGGGGTGGCCCCCTTGGCCAGCAGTCCGTTACTGCCCGCCGCCGAGCTGCGGTCGGTGTCGGCCGGCACCACCCACAGGGGAATCCCGGCCTGCCAGGCCTGGCGGGCGGCATGCAGGGCTCCGCTGCCTTCGGGACACTCGACCACCACCACGGCCGAGACCATGGCCACCACCAGGCGGTTGCGAGCCGCGAAATGGCCTCGCCGAACCGGCGTTCCCGGAGGATGCTCGCTCAACAGCAGCCCCCGGCGGCCGACGGCCGCCTGCAGGTCCTGGTGGTGCCTGGGGTAGACGCGGTCGAGGGGGGTGGCGATCACCCCCACCGGTGCGCCCTCCGCCTCCAGGCACCCCTGGTGGGCTTCTGCGTCGATTCCCTCCGCCAGGCCACTGACCACAGGCCAGCCGGCCAGGGCCAGATGCTGACCCAACCGCCGCCCCCAGCTCAGCCCATGGAGTGACGGTGACCGGGTACCGACCACCGCCACCGCATGGCGACGATGCAGCAGGGGCCAGAGACTGCCACGCCCCTGCCACTGCAGCAGCAGGGGGGGCCTTTCGAGGGCCGCGAGACCGGCAGGGAAGGCGGGGTCGTCGGGCAGAAGGGTGCGGCGGGGACAGGGGGGCGGGAATGGCTGCTGTCGTTCCCTTGAGGCGGCCAGGAGCGCCACGGTGGCCGCCCCGAGACCAGGGACCCGTCGCCAGGCCGAGACCGGAGCCGCCCAGGCGGCCTCGAGGGATCCGAACTGCCCCTCCAGCGCCCGGAGCCGGCGAATGCCCAGGCCATCGAACCGGGACCAGCCCCACCACCAGGCGCGGGCATCGCCTGCGGCCCCCTCTCCCCCGCCACCCCGAAGGCTCCTCCGATCCCCGGCGCCCATCGCACCACCAGACAGAACGTCTGTACTATAGCGAAGGACCGGCGGCCAGCCGCTCCAAGGCGGCCGCCAGGGCGGAAGGGGGCCTCCTCAGCACCCGTGCCCGGCTGCGATCGACCAGCACGAGACTCACTTCCGCCTCGGCCGCCAATCCCCCGTCAGCCCGACGGAACTGGGTGGAGAAAGGCAGCCGCACCCCCCGGGCGGGCAACAGCCTGCTCAGCAGAGCCACCTGTTCGCCGTGCAGCAGAGCCTGCCGGTACTGCAGCCGCAGATCGGTCACCATCAGCTCCAATCCCGTGGCCGCCAATGCCGCATAGGCCAGACCGGCCTGGTCCAGGGCCTCGACCCGGGCTTCCTCCAGCCAGGCCACGTAAGCCCCGTGCCAGAGCACGCCGGCATGGTCGGTGTGCTGGGGAAGGACCCGCTTGCTGCAGCACCAGGCCCGTTCCATGTCAGCTGGCGTGATCATCCCCGTCGGCCCCGGCGAGGCGCCATAGGCTTCGCCAGAGTCCCCACTTCGGCCATGTTCCATAACCTCCTGATCGCCGATTCAGGCAAGGGTCATGTGGAGGAGATGGTGCGCATGCTGCGCGACATCCCCGGCTTTTCCCAGGCCCGCCTAAATCTGCTGCACGTGGTGCCCGAGCAGGCCGGCGAACGCCTCGAAGAGCACTGGCGCAGCGGGGCGGCACTGCTGGCGGCTGCGGTGGAACGCCTGGGACTCGATCCCGCCTCGGTGAACACCATCCTGCGGCAGGGTGACACCAAGCAGACGGTGCTCAAGGTCGCTGACGAACTCGATGCCGACCTGATCGTGATGGGTTCGAGGGGTCTCGGCCGTCTCCAGTCGATCCTGGCCAACAGCGCCAGCCAGTACGTCTTTCAACTTTCGACCCGACCGATGCTGCTGGTGCGGGATGACCTCTACATCCGCCACGTGAACCGCCTGCTCGTGGGCATCGACGGCACGGGGGTGGGCGACGACGCCCTGCGGGTGGCCTGCGGCCTGGCCCGCGACATTCCTGGCTGCATCCTCTCCGGGGTGCATGTCAGCCACCATGACCTGGCCCCCAGCCGTGAGGGCCACACCCCGGCCGACCGACTGCTCCAGGAGGCGGTGCAGAAAGCCCGTGGTTACGGCGTCGATCTGCGTCCGCTGCACCGCACCGGCGACATCGGCCGAGGCATCTGTGCGGCAGCCGAAGAGTCCAAGGCCGACCTGATGGTCATCGCCTCCCAGGACCGTCGCCCCCTGGTCGCCAGGGGTCTGGTGGACCTCGACAAGCTCCTGGGCACCTCGGTCAGCGACTACGTGAGGGTGCACGCTCCGGCGCCGGTGCTGCTGGTCCGCGAGCCCGAGCGGCGGGGCTGAGCCCGCCGCAGCAGTTCAGGCCTGGCGGCTGTTGGTCTGGATATAAAGAACGATCAGGAAGACGGCGGGCACCAGCACGAACAGCAGGCTGGCGACGAAGCCGAGATCGTTGGTTTCCATGGCCACAGGGAAGATCTCCGGGAGGGTATCACCGCCGGACGGCCGCCTCGACGGGCCTTCACAGCCCGTCGTCGGCTCCGCCGGCACCCTCCTCACCGTCCTCGTCCACGGGTTCCGCCTCGACGGCGACCTCAACCATCGGCAGGGGCTCCGCCCTGGCGGCCTCGACAGCGGCCGCCAGGGACGCGCTGCCCATCTGCGGACGGGTGACGACGGCCACTGAGTCATTCACGATGGTCTGGCAGGCGAGGCGCCAACCCTCGGGCCTGCGCTTCAGCTTCTGCAGTTCCACCGCCGTGGGCGCATTGAGGGAGCGGGGGACGCGTTCAGCCACCACCTCGACGAAGCAGGTGATGCACTGGCCGCAGCCGCCGCAGTTCCCCAGCTGCCCCTTGAGCCCGTACAGCTGAATCCCCTCGACCAGGGCCAGCTCCCGCAGGTTGGTTCCTGCGGGACAGATCACCTCCCGGGCCTCCCGGACGAAACGGACGACGGGCATCGAGATCACTGGCGGCCTGCCCCCATTGTGCCCGGTGCAAGGTTGCGTTTTGTAACCGGATCGGCCGCCCTGCCCTGCACAGGCCCGCCTCGAGGAGTGTGTCCCTTTGAAACCGTCAGGCAGGCAACGGCCGGCAGCCCTTACGATCACCGAACTTCGCAGCCTCTGCGGAGCTCCTGTTCGTTTCCCCGCACCAAATCCAATGGGATTGCCCTGGTACAGGGTGCACACCGTCGTCATCAACGACCCGGGCCGCCTTCTGGCGGTGCACCTGATGCACACCGCCCTGGTGGCCGGTTGGGCCGGATCGATGGCCCTCTACGAGCTGGCCATCTTCGACCCCTCCGATGCCGTCCTCAACCCCATGTGGCGTCAGGGGATGTTCGTTCTCCCCTTCATGGCGCGCCTGGGCGTGACCGGTAGCTGGGGAGGCTGGAGCATCACCGGCGAGACGGGCGTGGACCCCGGCTTCTGGAGCTTCGAGGGCGTGGCCGCCGCCCACATCATTCTCAGCGGCCTGCTCTTCCTTGCCGCCATCTGGCACTGGACCTTCTGGGACCTCGAGATCTGGCAGGACCCCCGCACGGGTGAGCCGGCCCTTGATCTGCCCAAGATCTTCGGCATCCACCTGCTGCTGGCCGGTCTTGCCTGCTTCGGTTTCGGCGCCTTCCACCTGACCGGGGTGTTCGGTCCGGGCATGTGGGTCTCCGATCCCTACGGCCTCACCGGCCATCTCGAAAAGGTGCAGCCTGCCTGGGGCCCTGAAGGGTTCAACCCCTTCAACCCCGGAGGAGTGGTGGCCCACCACATCGCCGCAGGCATCGTGGGGATCATCGCCGGCATCTTCCACATCACCACCCGCCCGCCCGAGCGTCTCTACAAGGCCCTGCGGATGGGCAACATCGAGACCGTGCTGGCAAGCGCCATCGCAGCGGTGTTCTTCGCGGCCTTCATCGTGGCCGGCACCATGTGGTACGGCAGTGCCACCACCCCCATCGAGCTCTTCGGACCCACCCGCTACCAGTGGGATCAGGGGTATTTCCGTCAGGAGATCGCCCGACGGGCCAATACCGCCATCGCCCAGGGCGCAAGCCCCGCCGAGGCCTACGCCGCCATTCCTGAGAAGCTGGCCTTCTTCGACTACGTCGGCAACAGTCCTGCCAAGGGTGGCCTGTTCCGGGTCGGTCCGATGGTCAACGGTGATGGCCTGCCCACGGGTTGGCTGGGTCACATCAGCTTCACCGACAAAGACGGCCGTGAACTCTCGGTTCGTCGTCTCCCCAACTTCTTCGAGAACTTCCCAGTGGTCCTCGAGGACAAGGACGGGATTGTGCGCGCTGACATCCCCTTCCGCCGGGCTGAAGCCAAATACTCCTTCGAGCAGACCGGCGTCACCGCCACGGTCTACGGCGGTGAGCTCAATGGCAAGACCTTCACCGATCCTGCCGACGTGAAGCGTCTGGCCCGCAAGTCACAGCTGGGTGAGGCCTTCGAGTTCGACCGCGAGACCTATCACTCGGACGGCACCTTCCGCAGTTCCCCCCGCGGCTGGTTCACCTTCGGCCACGCCTGCTTTGCTCTCCTGTTCTTCTTCGGACACATCTGGCACGGGGCCCGCACCCTGTTCCGTGACGTGTTCGCCGGTATTGACCCCGATCTGGGTGAACAGGTTGAGTTCGGTCTCTTCGCCAAGCTGGGAGACCGTTCCACCCGCAGGCTGCCCGATGGCTACGTGCCTCCGGCAGGCACCCCGCTCAGCTGATCTCCACCGAGCCGTCGCCCATGGAAAGCTTCGCCTACATCCTGATCCTTGCCCTCACCCTGGGCACCCTCTTCTTCGCGGTTGCCCTCAGGGATCCCCCCAAGATCGGCAAGTGAGCGTCAACCTGTCCGCCGCGGACAGCGCCGTCACCACCCCCTCGGGGGTGGTTTTTTTTCGTCGACGGATCAGCCCTTCTCAAACAGAGGCTCATTCTTTACACTGAGCACGACGAGCGTCGTTTTCCCTTGCAGTGCCCCTCCTGCCAGCACAGCGACAGCCGGGTGCTTGAGTCACGCTCGGCGGAGGCCGGGCGCAGTGTCCGTCGCCGTCGCGAGTGCCTCATGTGTGAGCATCGTTTCACCACCTACGAACGGGTGGAGACCATGCCGATCGTGGTGATCAAGCGCAATGGCAACCGGGAGGTGTTCAACCGCTCCAAGCTGCTCCATGGCCTGTTGCGGGCCAGCGAGAAAACAGGTCTGGAACCGGCCCGGATCGAGCTGCTGGTCGACGACATCGAGCTTCTGCTGCAGCAGCGTCAGCTGCGCGACATCAGCAGCCAGGAGCTGGGTGATCTCGTCTTGCAGCAACTGCGCCTGCTGAACGAGGTGGCCTACGTGCGGTTCGCCTCGGTCTATGGCCAGTTCCGGGGTGTGGGCGATTTCATGGCCACCCTGGCCAGTCTGCAGCAGGACGGCAGCGCACCACCGGAGTTGGCGGGAATCGGCTGATAGAGTTGAGGATTGCTGCGCTGCTCGGCGGACACCGGCGCAGATCCTCTCCTCCTGCCCAACGGCAGGCCGCCGCTCGCCAATGACCCTGACCTCCACCTCCAGCCCCGGCGCCAGCCCCAGCAGCGCCGACAACGCATCCGATGCCGTAGCCGCCAATCCAGAGCTTCTGGAGGCTGAACTGGACACCGGGGGCTTTGAAGAGGAGGAGTTCGTGGCCGTTCCTGCCGCCGAAGAAGGGCAGCAGGAACGCCGCAGGTCCCAGGACGATGTCGGGTTCACCCTCGACGAGTTCGCGGCACTGCTCAGCAAATACGACTACCACTTCAAGCCCGGTGACGTGGTCACCGGCACCGTGTTCAATCTCGAGCCCAAGGGGGCCCTGATCGACATCGGCGCCAAGACAGCCGCCTTCATGCCGCTGCAGGAGGTCTCGATCAACCGGGTCGAAACCCTTGAGGACGTGCTGGAGCCCGGGGAAGTGCGCGAGTTCTTCATCCTCACGGAGGAGAACGAAGACGGCCAGCTCTCGCTCTCGATCCGTCGCATCGAGTACCAGCGTGCCTGGGAAAGGGTGCGGCAGCTGCAGAAAGAAGACGCCACGATCTACAGCGAGGTCTTCGCCACCAACCGCGGCGGCGCGCTGGTGCGGGTCGAGGGCCTGCGGGGATTCATCCCGGGTAGCCACATCAGCACCCGCAAACCGAAGGAAGACCTCGTCGCCGACTTCCTGCCCCTCAAGTTCCTTGAGGTGGACGAAGAGCGCAACCGCCTGGTCCTCAGCCATCGTCGCGCCCTGGTGGAGCGCAAGATGAATCGTCTCGAGGTCGGCGAAGTCGTCATCGGGACCGTCCGTGGCATCAAGCCCTACGGTGCCTTCATCGATATCGGTGGCGTCAGCGGTCTGCTGCACATTTCCGAGATCAGCCACGAGCACATCGAGACGCCGCACACCGTGCTCAACGTCAATGATCAGATGAAGGTGATGATCATCGACCTGGATGCCGAACGCGGTCGCATCTCGCTGTCGACCAAAGCCCTCGAGCCCGAACCCGGCGACATGCTCACCGACCCCCAGAAGGTGTTCGACAACGCGGAGGAGATGGCGGCCCGCTACAAGCAGATGCTGCTTGAGCAGTCGGATGATGCCGATCCGATGGGTGTGACCGTCGACTGACCGCCCTTGGCTCGTCTGGCTCTGGCGGATCGGGACCTCGGCTTGACCGAGGCCGTCATCTTTGACAAGGACGGAACCCTCTGCCACAGCCAGTCCTATCTGCTGGAGCTGGCCCTTGCGAGGGTCGATGAGGCCGTGGCCCTGGCCCAGGGGAGTCCTGGATTGAGGCAGCTGCTGGAACGCATCAGCGGCATCCACAGGGGCCTCCTCGACCCTGCCGGTTCCACCGCCGTCGCCAGCCGCCACGACAACCTGATCGCCATCGCCTCAGCCCTCAGCAGCGAAGGCCGCAGCTGGTTCCAGGGCAGGTGCTGGGCCGAGCAGGCCTTGGCCACCGCCGATGCCAGGCTCGGCCCCGGGAAGTGGCGCCGCACCCCTCCCACCGATGGGATCATCGACCTCCTCCAGCGGCTGCGGTCCCGCGGAGTGCGCATCGCGGTGCTGAGCAACGACCGCGAGGCCAGCCTCGAATCCTTTCTGGTCCAGCACGGTCTGCGGGATCTGGTCGATGCGGTGCGGGGCAGCGACGCCCCCCCCCACAAGCCCGACCCGCAGGCCGCCCTGCTGCTCTGCCGGCAGCTCGGTTGCCGAGCCGAGGCCACCGGCCTGGTGGGGGATGCCGCCGATGACCTGCAGGTGGCCACCGACGCTGGCCTGGCCTGGAGCCTGGCCTACACCGGGGGCTGGCAACCCGAGCCGGTCCTCGCCGGTAGCCATGGACACCTGAATGACTGGAGCCAGCTGGTTGCGAGGTAGTCTTCCGGCCGTCTGTGTCCTCCCCAATGGGTCGCTACGTCTTCACCTCGGAATCGGTCACCGAGGGGCATCCCGACAAGATCTGTGACCAGGTCAGCGATGCCGTTCTCGATGCTCTGCTGGCCCAGGATCCCGCCAGCCGCGTCGCTTGCGAGACCGTGGTCAACACCGGTCTCTGCCTGATCACCGGGGAGGTGACGACCACGGCCAGGGTCGATTTCAACACGCTGGTGCGTCAGGTCATCGACAGCATCGGTTACAGCGGCGCCCGCGCCGGGGGCTTTGATGCCCACAGCTGCGCCGTGCTCGTGGCCCTCGACCAGCAGTCCCCCGACATCGCCCAGGGGGTGGACGAGGCCGATGACCACGCCGGTGACCCCCTCGACAAGGTCGGGGCCGGTGACCAGGGGATCATGTTCGGCTATGCCTGTGACGAGACTCCCGAACTGATGCCGCTGCCCATCAGCCTGGCCCACCGGCTGGCCCGCCGGCTGGCCGCGGTTCGCCACGACGGCACCCTCGGCTATCTGCTGCCCGACGGCAAGACCCAGGTCAGCGTCGTGTACGAGAACGACCAGCCGGTGGCCATCGACACCATTCTGATTTCAACCCAGCATGAGGCGGTCATCGACGGCATCAGCGATGACAAGGGGCTGCGGGAACGCATCTCCGAAGATCTCTGGACCCACGTGGTCGAACCCGCCACGGCCGATCTCACCCTGCGGCCCCAGCGCGACTCGACCCGCTTTCTGGTGAACCCCACCGGCAAGTTCGTGGTCGGCGGTCCCCAGGGGGATGCCGGCCTGACCGGCCGCAAGATCATCGTTGACACCTACGGCGGTTATGCCCGCCACGGCGGCGGTGCCTTCTCGGGCAAGGATCCCACCAAGGTGGACCGCTCGGCGGCCTATGCCGCCCGCCATGTGGCCAAGGCCCTGGTGGCCGCAGGTCTGGCCCGCAAGGCCGAGGTGCAGCTCAGCTATGCCATCGGCGTCGCCCGGCCGGTGAGCATCCTGGTGGAGACCTTCGGCACCGGCAGCGTTGACAACGCGGCCCTCACCGAGCTGGTGCAACAGCACTTCGACCTGCGGCCCGGAGCCATCATCGAGTCCTTCAACCTGCGGGGGCTGCCCCAGGCCCGCGGCGGTCGCTTCTACCAGGACGTGGCGGCCTACGGCCACTTCGGCCGCGCCGACCTCGACCTGCCCTGGGAAAACGTGGAGGCCGCCGTCGCCCTTCTGAAGGGGTGACCCGAGGGCGCCCAGCTCCCCCAGACCAGACCCTCGGCCTGGGGGTCGACCTGGGCTCCAGCGGGGTCCGGGCCGCTCTGGTGACCAGTGATGGCACCGTGGTGGCCCGGTCCCAGCTCCCTTACTGCGGGGAGTTCGAGAGTGCCGAGGTCTGGCGGCAGACCCTCTGCGCCGTGGTGGCGGCCCTGCCCGCCTCCCTGCGGCGGCAGACCGCTGCCATCTGCCTGGATGGCACCTCCGGCACCCTTCTGGCCTGTGGCCATGACGGCCATCCCCTGGCCCCGGCCGTGGCCTACAACGTCGCCTGTCCCGAGCAGGCCGCCGCCGCCGCGGCACTGGTCCCCGGCGGTGGACCGGCCGCCAGTGCCGGCGGCAGCCTGGCCAGGGCCCTCCACCTGCTCGCCAGGCTTCAGGGTCCCCTGTGGCTGCGCCATCAGGCCGATTGGCTGATGGGCTGGCTGCTGGAGGACTGGCGCTGGGGGGAGGAAGGCAACAATCAGCGGCTCGGCTGGGATCCCCTGCAGCGGCGCTGGGTCGGGACCCTTGCGGACCAGCCGTGGGCCGACGCGTTGCCCACCATCGTGCCCAGCGGCACCGTGCTGGGGGGCCTGACCGCAGCCTCTGCAGCCAGCCTGGGTCTGGACGCCGGCGTCTGGGTCGTGAGCGGCACCACCGACGGCACCGCCACCGCCCTGGCCGCCAATCCAGGGCCCGACGACGGCGTGACGGTGCTGGGCACCACCACAGTGCTCAAGCAGCTGGCCGATGCCCCCCGCAGCGGCCCTGGCATCAGCAGCCACCGGGTGGGCGATCGCTGGCTGGTGGGCGGGGCCTCCAATGGCGGCGCCGGCGTCCTGCTGCAGTTCTTCAGCATCGACCAGCTCGACGAACTGAGCCGCTCAATCGACTGGCGCCGGCCCAGCGGACTGCGCCTGCGCCCCCTGCCGGGCCCTGGTGAACGGTTCCCCGTCAACGATCCAACCCTGGAACCCGTGCTCGGCCCGCGGCCCGTCAGTGACGCCCTGTATCTGCAGGCCCTGCTTGAGGGACTCACAGAACTGGAACGCCTGGGCTGGGAGCAGCTGCGGACCCTGGGCTTGCCGGCCCCAGGGCGCATCCTCACCGTCGGCGGTGGCGCCCGCAACCCCATCTGGCGTCAGCTGCGGGAACAGACCCTCGGCATCCCCGTGCGCAACCAACCCGATGCGTGGGCTGCCGCCGCCATGGGGCGGCTCGCCCTGCAGTCCAGCGGGGGGCAGGCGCCAGACTGGTCGTGCACCAATGCCGCCCCATGAACGACCGTCTGCGCAGCATCGTCTCGATGGCCCTGTTCGTGCTGCTGGCCGGCTACGTAGGGGTGAGTGCCGTCCGCCTCGGCCTGCTGCTGTGGGAGCGCTTCGCCATCGTCTGAATCCACCCCCCTCCTTCCCCGGGCCGAGACGATCAGAATCAGCAGCGTTCCCCATCCTCAGCAGTCCCCATGGCCGCCGATCCCCTCACCGCCGCCGTCGGCGAGCGCATCTGCCGCCACATGAACAAGGACCACAGCGAGGCCGTGCTCACCTATGCACGCCACTACGGGGGCGTGCCATCGCCGGTCAGTGCCCGCATGCTGCGGCTCGAAGCCGACGGCATGGACCTTGAGGTGGATGGCGCAACGGTGCGCATCGCCTTCGACCACGTGCTGAGCGACAGCGATGACGCCCACCAGACGCTGGTGGCCATGCTGCGAAACCTGCCGTCTGCAGCGGTCGACAGCGGGGAATCCTGAACGGGCCCGGCTGTCGCCACGCCTGATGCTCTCCGGTCTGCTGCAGGATCTGCTGCTGCAGCCCTGCTGTCCCCGTTGCCGTCGCCCCGCAGGTCAGCGCAGCCTCTGCCTGCCGTGTCGCCGCCAACTGCTGCTTGATGCCGATGGGCTGCAGGGGCAGCTACCGCTGCCTTGGTGGAGTCTCGGCCCCTACCAGGGGGCCTGGCGCCAGGAACTGCTGAAGCTGAAGCGGCATCCTGAGCCACAACTGGTGGAGGGACTGGCACGACAGCTGCTGGCGCTGCTGCCCGACCTGGGGGTGCCGTTGCTGATCGTGGCGATTCCGCCCCGACGGCGGGGCCGCCGCGATCTGCCCCAGACCCTGGCCAGGGCCCTGGCCCGGCAGGGGGGGCACCGGCTGGTCGCCGCCCTGGATCGCCGACGGGCCTGCCTGGGTCAGCACCACCTCAACCGGCAGCAGCGGCTCACCAACCTGCAGCAGGTCTTCCAGTGCCTGCAGCCAGCCGCCGGAGAGCTGCAGCCCCTGCTGCTGGTGGATGACATCCTCACCACCGGCAGCACGGCGGCAGCCGCCATGGCCTGCCTCGAATCAGGCGGACATGGATTGCTGGGTCTGGCCTGCCTGGCCCGCACCCCACGGCGGGAGAACGCCGCCGACGCGATGACCTAAGATCACCAAGTTCCGAAAGGGACGGGCCGGGATAGCTCAGTTGGTAGAGCAGGCGACTGAAAATCGCCGTGTCCCCAGTTCAAATCTGGGTCCTGGCATCCGATTTCCATTCAGCCTCTGGCCCGGGAGACACTCCTGCGGGACCTCTGGTCATGGGTCTTCCGGAGTAAAGTCCGCGTGGCCAAGACGTTCCATGGCTCCCGTTCTTGATCTCTGCCGACAGCTGTGCGGATTGTTCTGCAACCAGCAGCAGGCCTTCGACAATCCCCCCCTGTACGCGCACATTCAGGTGCGGATGCGACCCCTGGCGCACCTCGCTCCGGGTTCGCTGTTACTGGAGCAGGCCTACACCATCGCGCCAGATCAGCCCTACCGCCTGCGGGTGCTGCAGGTCACCGAGGAGAACGGCCAGCTGCGCATCCGCAACCAGGCCGTCCAGGACGAAGCGAGCTGGTTTGGTGCCAGTGCCGATCTGCCGCGCATGGCAACCCTGACGGCGGAGGCCATCCAATCCCTCGAGGGCTGCACTTACGACGTCAGCCGCAAGGGTTCGGGTTTCGTCGGCACGATTGAGGCCGGCTGCCGTTGTCGGGTCGAACGCAAGGGACGCCAGAGCTACCTGGTGAGCCATTTCGAGATCGACGGCGACCGGATGGAGACCCTCGACCGTGGCCACGACCCTGAGAGCCATGAACTGGTCTGGGGATCCCTGGCGGGCCCGTTCGAATTCCGCATGATCGCCTCCTATGCCGAGGAGATCCCCAGCGCGTGGCTCCACCACTGGGCGTGAAGCAGTGTGTTGGGCAGGTGAACAGGTCGATGCACTGCCCATAAGGTGCGGCGGCGTTGCTTTGTTCCTCCGTGGCCCTAGCGCTCCACGACCATCCCCTGCAGTCCCAGAACGCCCGCGTGGGCGGACCGCTGCCCGCCGGCGACGAGACGTCGCGGCTGCCCGACAACGGCAAGGTTCTCGATGCCGATGCCGTCGACGCGCTGATCCACGGGGCCTATCGACAGCTGTTCTTCCACACCCTGCAGGTCGACCGGCAACCGGTGCTCGAATCCCAGCTGCGACTGGGCCAGATCAGTGTGCGCCAGTTCCTGCGGGGCCTGGTGCTCTCGCCCCGGTTCCTTGACGGTGTCTATGCCTGCAACGGCAACAAGCAGGTGGCTCGGCACCTGGTGGAACGGCTGCTCGGGCGGCGGATCCACGGCGAGGCCGAAGCCATCGCCTGGTCCATCGTGATCGCCGAGCGCGGTGTGGCCGGCATGGTTGATCAACTGCTCGATTCCGACGAATACCGCCAGCACTTCGGCGACGACCGTGTCCCCCATCAACGGCGGCGCGTCCTGCCGGGGCGAGCCCAGGGGGACCGACCGCTAAACCTCACCCTGCCGCGCTATGAGCACCACCATCGACGAGTGATCGAGTCCTTCCCCAGGGGGAACGGTGGCTACCAGGCCGGCGGTGGCAGCGGCGGCATCGCCTGGGGACCGCGACCCAGCTTCATCGACTGGCCCCAGGGACTGCCGCCGGCCGGGCTGCGTCGCGTCTGGGGGATCCTGATCGCCGCCGGCGCCCTTGAGGTCACCCGGGTGCTGGTGACCACGGTCTCGGCCATGCTCAGCACCGCCCGCTGATCAGGCCGCGTCCTGGCACTCGTCCAACTCATCCATGAAGGGCTGGTCCTCCAGCCCTTCATCCTCCCCGCGGGCACTGTCCCGGCCGAGACGCAGGGAAGCCGGCGGCACTGTGGAACGCACCAGGGGGCGCGGAAGCCTCTGGGCTGGCGCAGCCGTGAGCAGGTCCTGCAGCCGCAGAAGCCGCTGATCGGCCTCGGCGAGCAGGCTGGCATCCTCACCGACCAGGTCCTGCTGCGAATCATCAAGACGACGCTCCAGATCCCTCAGCCGCTCCTCGAGATCAAGCAGGCGCAGGGTGAGCGCCTCGTTCACCTCGGAGAGCGCATGCAGGTGCTGCAGCAGCTGCTGTGTCAACAATGATGAAGCGGCCATGGCGACGGGTGGGGCAAGGGGTGGGGAAGGGGTGGGGAAGGGGTGGGTGCAAGGTCAGGCCCCGAAGGGCACCTGGCACAGGGGTTTGGCGGGATGGTATCGAAGCCCGTCGGGTCGGCCAGGGTGCCGATAGCGCGGGGAACAAGGAAGGGGATGACCGTTTGTTAAATCCGGTCACAGCCAACGGGGCTCTCAG
>CAMASU010000015.1 GCA_945861105.1 Synechococcus sp. UW140 | reverse complement strand
CGACGGCTTCGGTGGTCTTGAGCCCGTTGCCGGTGATGTAGGCCACGGTGGTCTCGTCGGGGTTGATGCGCCCCTGCTCCACCAGCTTGCGCAGCACGGCAATGGTGGTGCCACCGGCCGTTTCGGTGAACACCCCTTCGGTCTCGGCGAGCAACTTGATGCCGTCGACGATCTCTTCATCTGTGACCGCGGCGATGGTGCCACCGGTGCGGCGGGCGATGTCGAGGGCGTAGGGACCATCGGCGGGGTTGCCGATGGCGATCGACTTGGCAATGGTGCTGGGCTTGACGGGCTTGATGAAATCGCGGCCCTCCTCAAAGGCCTGGGCGATGGGGGAACAGCCGGTGGCCTGGGCACCGCTGAACCGGACGGGCTTCTCGTCGACGAGGCCGACCTTCAGAAACTCGTCGAAGCCCTTGCGGATCTTGGTGAACAGAGAACCGGAGGCCAGGGGCGCGACGATGTGGTCGGGCAGTTGCCAGCCCAGCTGTTCGATCACCTCGTAACCCAGGGTCTTGGAGCCCTCCGAGTAATACGGACGGAGGTTGATGTTGACGAAGCCCCAGCCGTAGGTGTTGGCCACCTCGGAGCAGAGACGGTTGACCTGGTCGTAATTCCCCCGCACCGCCATCAGGGTGGGGTTGTAGATCAGGGTGCCGAGCACCTTGCCCGCCTCGAGGTCGGCGGGGATGAAGACGCAGCAGTCCATGCCGGCATGGGCGGCAATGGCGGCGGTGCTGTTGGCCAGGTTGCCGGTGCTGGCGCAGCTCACGGTCGAGAAGCCCAGTTCCCGGGCACGGGTGAGGGCCACCGACACCACCCGGTCCTTGAAGGAGAGGGTGGGCATGTTGACCCCATCGTTCTTGATGTAAAGCCGGCGCAACCCCAGGCGGCGGGCCAGGCGGTTGGCCTGGAGCAGGGGGGTGAAGCCGGTGCCCACATCGATCGGGTCCCCCTCGATGGGCAGAAAGTCGCGGTAACGCCAGATCGAGGCGGGGCCGGCCTCGATGGAGGCCCGGCTGGTGCGGGCACGGATGGCGTCGTAGTCGTAGACGACCTCAAGGGGACCGAAACACACCTCGTCGCAGACGTGGCGGGCGGCGGCGGGGTAGGGGTGGCCGCATTCCTTGCAGCGCAGGCCCTGCAGGGGGCTGCGGGTGAGGGTGCTCGTCACGGCGCCTGGGCGGAACGGTTCAAACGCTAGCAGCGCCGGCCGGGACCCCGAAGAATATCCGACCACCATGGTCGGGATTGACCCGGCAATGACCGCTGCGCGGCCCTGCCTAGCCTCGTGGGCATGGCCCTCTCCCGACGGTTGCTGTCCCGATCGCTGCCGCTGCTGCTGCTGCTGGCGGGCCTGCTGCTGACCCTGTTGCTGCTGTTGCCCAGGTTGTGGGTCGAAGCGGCGTGGTTCCACCAGTTCGACCTGGTGGGTGTGCTGCTGCGGCGCTGGGGCTTCCAGCTGCTGGCGTTCCTGCTGGTGCTGGGGCTTGGCATTCCCCTGCAGCTGCAGCAGCTGCAGCGCTGCTGGGTGCTGCGGCGGCCCGGTGGCGGGCGGCCCAGTGGCGGGCGGCCGGAATCGTCGCTGCTGCTGCCCCTGGGCGGCTGGTCCTTGGCCCTGGCCCTGGTGTTGCTGCTGGGTCTGCTCGCCATCGGGCTCACCTACCTGCTGGAACAGGCCCGCGGCCTCATCAACGAACCGTTCAATGACAAGGTGCTCAGCGGTCTGCCGGTGCTGGCCGATCTGCCCGCGCCGCTGCTGATCGGCCTGGGGCTTGGACTGCTGCTGCCCCTGCTGCGCTGGCCCCTCACCACGCTGCGCATCACCCTGGCGGCCGCACTGGTGACGTCAGCCACGGCCCTGGCCCGGGGCTGGAGCCTCTGGCTGCCGGCCCTGCTGGCGGTGCCCTTCGGGGAAGCCGACCCGGTCACGGGCCTCGACCTGCAGGTCACCGTGCTGCAGCTGCCCGCCCTGCGACTGCTGCTGAGCGTGCTGCTGGCCCAGGGACTGGTGGGCCTGGCCGGCTGTCTCTGGCTGAGCATCAGCCAGGGAACCAGCCTGTCGGACTGGCGGTTTGCGGGGCTGACCAAGGATCAGCAGCGGGTGCTGCAACCACAGCTGGCGGTGCTGGCCCTGGTGGCCGCCCTGCTGGCGGGCCTCGCCCCCTTCGAGCTGATGGTGCAGGGCAGTGGGGTGGCCGCCGGGGCCGGCTTCGTGGATCTGCACGTGCGCCTGCCCCTGCGGCTGCTGCTGGGCGTGCTGCTGCTGCTCACGGCCGTGGGGCTGCTGGTGCCGCTGCCCCGCGGCTGGTTGCGGCGCGGACTGCTGATCCCCCTCGCCGGCACGGCGCTGCTGGTGCCGCTGGCGGAATGGCTGATCGCACCGGTGGTGCAACGGCTGATGGTGCAACCCCAGGAACTGAGGCTGGAGCAGCGCTACCTGACCCGCACCATCCGTGCCACCCGCCGGGCCTTCGGCCTCGACCGGGTGCGACTCGAAACCCTCGAACCCCGCCAGCAGCTGTCGGCCGCCGATCTGAAGGCGGCACCGGGCACCCTCGAGAACCTGCGGTTGTGGGACACCCAGCCGTTGCTGGCCACCAACCGACAGCTGCAGCAGCTGCGCCTGTATTACCGCTTCCCGTCGGCGGCCGTCGACCGCTACAGCCTCACCAGCGACCCCCTTCGGGGAGCGCAGCAGGTGCTGATCGCGGCGCGGGAGCTGGACGTGACCGCCCTGCCCCAGGGGTCACGCACCTGGCTGAACCGGCACCTGGTGTTCACCCACGGCTATGGCTTCACCGTCTCGCCGGTCAATGCCTTCGGGGCCGACGGCCTGCCGCTCTTCTTCGTCAAGGATCTGGGCCGTGGCGGGCAGGTGCAGGGTCTGCCCTCCCTGGGGGTGAGCACCGCCGATGTGATGCGCCAGCTGCCCGTGGGTCGACCGCGGCTGTATTACGGCTCCGGAGCGGCCGACTACGTGCTGGCCCCCACCCATGTGCGCGAGTTCGACTACCCCTCCGGCGAGCTGAACATCTATTCCCAGTTCAGCGGTGGCGCCGGTGTGCCCGTGGGTCAGCCCTGGCAACGGCTGCTGGCGGCCGCCTACCTGCGGGAAGCACGCCTGCCCTTCACCTCGGCCCTCAACCCCAACTCCCGGCTGCTGCTGCGACGGCAGGTGCAGGCCCGCCTGCGGGCCCTGGCCCCGTTTCTCACCTTCGAGAGCGAGCCTTATCTGGTGACGGTCCGCCTCAACAACGAACCAGGATTCAGAGAAGAGCAACATCAGTACTGGATGCTGGATGGGTTCACCACCAGCCGCAGCTATCCCTATTCCTCGGCCAATCCCGATGGCTTGCGGTACTTCCGCAATCCCGTCAAGGCCGTCGTGGATGCCTACAACGGCCATGTCTGGCTCTACGTCAACGATCCGTCGGATCCGCTGCTGCGCACCTGGCGGCGGGCCTTCCCGGAACTGTTCCGGCCCTTGGCGGCGATGCCAGCCCCGCTGCGCAACCACGTGCGGGTGCCCAGCCGTCAGTTCGCCATCCAGGCCGAACGGTTGCTGCGCTTCCACGTCACCGATGTGCGCACCTTCTACAGCGGCGACGACGTCTGGGACATCCCGCGAGAGATCTACGGCTCCCAGTCGGTGCTGGTGCGGCCGTACCACGTCACCCTGCAGCTCCCCGGCGAGCAACGGCCCGAGTTCGTGCTGCTGCTGCCCTTCTCGCCCCTGCGGCGGCCGAACATGGTGGGCTGGTTGGCGGCCCGCAACGATGGCGCCGCCTACGGCGAGCTGCGTCTGGTGCGCTTCCCCCAGCAGAGGCTGTTGCTCGGACCGCAACAGATCTCGGCCCTGATCGAACAGGATCCGCTCATCAGCCGCCAGTTCGGCCTCTGGAACCGCGAGGGGTCCCGGGTGGTTCAGGGGAACCTGCTGGTGGTGCCGGTCGGCCGGGGATTGCTGTACGTGGAACCCATCTACCTGCAGGCGCGCAACGGTGGCCTGCCGACCCTCGTGCGGGTGGTGGTCACCGATGGCCGTCGCTTCGTCATGGAGCGGGACCTCAAGGTGGCCCTGCAACGTCTGACCCAGCCTTGAGCATGAAAAAGGGGGGCCTCAGCCCCCCCCCCTCGCTGCTTGCCATGGGGCTCAGGCGGCCACGGCCACCTTGGCGTCAAGGGCGCCCTTGGCGTAGAGACCGGCGTAGTAGTTGATGTCGCGCTGCTTGATCTTGCTGGCGTTGCCGGCGGCCCAGAACTGCTGATAGCGATCGAGGCACACCTGCTTCATGTAGGCCCGGGCGGGCTTGTTGAAGTGGCGGGGGTCGAAGTTGGTGGGATCCTTGGCGGCAGCCTCACGGACAGCGGCGGTGAAGGCCAGGCGGTTGTCGGTGTCGATGTTCACCTTGCGCACGCCATTGCGGATGCCTTCCTGGATCTCCTCGACCGGGACGCCGTAGGTCTCGGGGATGGCGCCGCCGTACTTGTTGATCATGTCCAGCCACTCCTGGGGCACCGAGGAGGAGCCGTGCATCACCAGGTGGGTGTTGGGCAGGGCCTTGTGGATCTCAGCGATGCGCGAGATGGCCAGCACCTCACCGGTGGGCTTGCGGGTGAACTTGTAGGCGCCATGGCTGGTGCCGATGGCGATGGCCAGGGCGTCGACGTTGGTCTTGGCGACGAAATCGGCGGCCTCGGCGGGATCGGTCAGCAGCTGGTCGTGGGAGAGGGCACCCTCGAAGCCGTGGCCGTCCTCGGCCTCACCCTTGCCGGTCTCGAGGGAGCCCAGGCAGCCCAGCTCACCCTCAACGCTCACTCCAACGCTGTGGGCAACGTCGACCACCTCCTTGGTGACGCGCACGTTGTACTCATAGGAGGCCGGGGTCTTGGCATCGGCCTCGAGGGAGCCATCCATCATCACCGAGGTGAACCCGTTGGTGACGTCGCCGAAGCAGGTGGCGGGGCTGTTGCCGTGGTCCTGGTGCATCACCACCGGGATGTCGGGATAGGTCTCGACGGCGGCCAGGATCAGGTGACGCAGGAAGTTCTCGCCGGCGTACTGACGGGCACCGCGGGAGGCCTGCAGGATGACGGGGCTGTCGGTTTCGTAGGCAGCCTCCATGATCGACTGAACCTGTTCCAGGTTGTTCACATTGAACGCCGGAATGCCGTAACCGTTCTCGGCGGCGTGATCGAGCAGCAGTCGAAGGGGGACGAGTGCCATGGGATACCTCAGGGAGGGAGGGCTCAGGCAGCGGGGCCACCCGAGGGACCGGGCGAGTTTACCTTGCGTGGCCGCCGGTTCTCAGGGCCTGCCGCCCATGGCGGCAGGCAGGCTTTCGATCAGCCCCAGCAGCCCCCGCTGCAGGGCCGTCACCTCATCGGCCGTGAGGCTTCCCCGCTCCAGCCCGCGGCGCAGGGTGTCGAGCAACGGACGGGCGATCGGCGGCACGTCGGCCTGGTTCAGCATCCGCGTCATCAACCCATCGATGGGGAAGGGACTGGAGGTGGGGATGGGGATGGAGGTGGGGATGGGGATGGGTTCGGCCCGCAGGGGGAGGGCTGTGGCCAGAAGCGCTGGCGCCAGCAGCAGCAGCCAGCTCCGGCGGCGGTGGGTCATGGGTCCGGTCGATCAGGGTCCAGTGTGGGGCAGGCCGGCCGTGGTGGGGCGGAACGGTCGGGGATCCTGATCGTGGCGATGGCCCAGGGGCAGGGGCTCGCCCTGGGCATCACCGTCGAGGGCCGCGGTCTCCTCGAGGGCCTGCCGCAGGGTTCTGGCGGCCAGCACCCCCATGTCCCGGGGGACGCAGATGCGATCCCGCAGGCTGCGCAACCCGGCGGCACTGCCCGCGGGCGGGGGGCAGGGGCGACCCGTCGCCAGGCGGGTGAGTGCCGCCCGCAGGGCCGTGTCATCCAGGTCGGGCCGCACCTGCATCAGGGTGTGGCGATGGCGCAGCACCCGGCCAAGGGCCTCGGCGGCGTCGGAGGGACCGGCGGAGCCGGCGGCATCACTCAACCCGTCCCAGGGGCCATGGTCGATGCGCCGCGCCCAGGCCTGGGCTGCGGGGCTGCCATTGCTGCAACAGCCCCCCAGCTGGGGAGGCAGGTCGTGGACATGGGTGTGGTGGTCGCTGCGGCTGCCCCGCCAGGAGGGGCGTTCCTCCAGGGCCTGGAACCAGCGATCGATCGCCGGCCAGCGGCGGCGCAGGTCGTAGCCCTTGTAATAGAGGAGGCTGGCCTGCATCCGCTCCAGGAACGGAACGGCCACCACATCGGCCGTGCTGAACCGGTCCAGCAGCCACGGGCCGTCACCCTGGCCAGCAAGGGCGGCATCGAACCGTCCAGCCCAGCGGTCGAAGTCGGCCGCGGCCGCGGCATCGGCCCCGTGGCCGCAAAGCCACTGGCACCAGGCCCGGAACAGGTCCCGTTCCAGGCGGCGCAGCGCCTGCACCGCCGGGGTGTCGAGCCCCGCCCCCAGGACTCCGAAGGCGGCCTCAAGAGCGGCCAGGATGCGATCGCTCTCGGTGAACAACCGACCATCGAGCACCACCGCCGGCAGCATTCCCGAGGGCACCAGGCGGGTGTACCAGGCCTCCTTAGGGCCGTAGCAGCGCATCGAGACGGTTTCGATGCGGTACGGCACCCGTTGCTCCTCCAGCCACAGCCACACCTTCTGGCAGTAGGGACACCAGGCGTGATGGTCACGGATCAGCACCACCCGCACCGCCTCCTCGGGCTGGCCGAAGGCCCGCCAGCGGGCCTGGGCGCTGGCGGGACCGTGGATCCGGTCGGGTGCCGGCGGGGCCAGGGCATCGAGCTCTGCCCAGGCCAGGGGCTGGGGCAGGGGGGACATGTTCCCGTTCGGTAACAAAACGCCCACCGTGCGGTCAGCCGCTGCCGCCTCTGTCTACAACAGAAATGACCGGCGACGTGCAGCCCCCGCGTCGGCCACCCCAGAGCTCCGCCCCCACGACTGTGGGGCCGAGTTGCTCCGAGAAAACCCCCGCCCCGCGGGGGTTTTCTTGTAGGCGGCCACCGCTGCAGGCGGCCACTGCCGCAGCAAGTCACCGCCGTCAACCCGGGGCCGAGAGACGGGCGAACACACTCAGGTCCCCCAGGTCGGCTTCGAAGTCGACGGGCAGCTTGCGCAGGACCAGCACCAGCAGCAGCAACGCCTCGACCAGCAGCAGGGACCCGGCGGCCGGATCGGCCAGCAGCCCCAGCAGACGCCCCAGCAGCAGCAGCGGCAACAACAGGGTGAGGCCGATGGCTTCGGGCCGGCGGAAGCAGAAGAACTCCTTGAAACCCAGACCCGTGAGGGCCGCGAAGAAGGGACCCACGGCCAGGATCCAGAGGGGCTGCTGCCGCAGGGTCGGCAGCATCGCCACCGGACCGGCGGTGATGGCCAGGGCAGCGAAACCGAGGCTGCCCAGCAGCCAGAACAGCTGCAGGGCGCGGTGCAGGGGGATCAGATAGATGTGCACCCAGTGCAGGGCAGCCCCCAGGCCGAGCACCATCAGCAGCAGCCAGGGCCAGAGCAGCGCCGGCCCGACCAGGTGCCACTGCAGCAGCAGACCCAGCTGCGCCAGGGCCAGCAGCAGCAAAGACGTGCGATAGGCCAGCACCTCGCGACGGTGGTGGTCCTCGACGAGGTAGGGGCCATAGACCCCCTGGCGCTGAACCGGAAGCTGCGTCATGGGGCCATTGTGGTGCCGTCGGGGGGCTGGGCCGCCACCAGCCTGGCCAGGTCGGGCCCCTCGGGCACGAGTCCTGAGGGGTGCAGCGGGAACAACGCCCCGAAGTAATCACGGCGCCAGGCCACCGGCCAGCAGGTGCCGGCCACTCCGGGCAGGGCATGGAAACGCGCCCGCCACTGCCAGAGGGCTGGGAACGACCAGAGGGGGCGGCGGCTGCAGCCGAACAGGGGCGCGTAGACCGCCTCCCAGCGGATCAGGGTGGGAAACAGCCGCACGTCGGCCAGGCTGGGGTGGTCCCCGGCGATCCAGGGCCCTGCGGCGGCGAGGTGCTGCTCCAGGGCCTCGAGGGTGGTGAACAGGGCCGTGGCCGCACGGGTGTAGGCCGCCTGGTTGCGGGCAAAACCACAGCGGTAGACGCCGTCGTTGACGTGATCCTGCAACCGCTGGGCCCAGTGGCTGCTCAACTCGCGCTCGGCGGCAGGGCGCTGGGGAGGTTCGAGGGGGGGGCGTGCCGCCGGCCAGCGATCGAGCAGCGGCAGCAGGGCAGCGCTGTCGTTGCCGATCAGCCGCAGGTCGCCCCCGCCACCGCTGAGCAGCAGGGGCACCGTGGCCCGCCGGCGCCGGTCACCGCCCCCCTGCCGATACAGCTGCGCCAGGGTGCGGCACCCCTGCAGCGGTTCCGGCAGGACCCAGCGCCCGCCGATGGGATCGGGTTCGGCCACCGTCAAGGCCAGGCTCGCCTCCATGCCGCGGAGGCTGCGCAGCAGCCAGAGCCGGTGGGCCCAGGGGCAGCTGCGACCCACCACCAGCCGCGGTTCCACCAGGGCCTGGGGATCGATGGCGGCGAGGCCATCGCTGAACTGGGCCGGCTGCCGCCGGAAGTCGCCCTCCGGACCCGCGGCGGCCAGGCCATCCATCAGCCGCTGCCACTGGCAGTGCCAGAGGTGGCGGGCGGTGGCCACCAGGGGGGCAGGGACGGGCATGCCGGGCTCACGCTGGCTTCAGGATGGCCCCGAGATGCCGTCAGGACCATGGTGCCGCTGCCCCCACCGCTGCTGCTGGCCGCCGATCTGGCCCCGGTCGACACCGAATCCTGGGGTGGAGGCCGCCTCCCCGGCGGCCTGTCACACCCCCGCCACAGCCTGGGTCGGGTCCCCGGAGCAGGCCCCAGGTGAGCAGGTCCTGACGCTGGCCAGAATGGCCCGCCCCGCGCCGCCGCCGCGGGTAAGCGAGCACCATCCCCAGCGCGACACCTCGATGTTCCTGCTCTCGCTCCCCCACGGCAGCCTGGTGGAGGTGCTGCAACCGGCGCAGCTCTACAACCCCTTCTCCCCCCAGGTCGAGGGACGTCTGCATGCCGGGGAGGAACTGCAGGACCCGGAACCGTTCGCCAAGAACGAGCTGCGCTTTCCCTCCGGCGAGACCCTGCCCCGGTGCTAGCTGGACCCCAGCTACAGCCACCCGGTGCTGAACAGCAGCCGATGACACCGCAGCCCCTCGCAGCCCGGGCTATTACTGCGTCATCCCCCTGCCGTCGTCTTCCTGCGCCATGCCCTACGAGCCCGGCACCACCACCTGCCATCGGCTGATTGATTGCAAGGACCACATCCAGTCGGTGCTGCGACATCTGATCCAGCTGCAGAACACCGAGCACATCCAGGCCCAGCTGGTGAGCGTGCACAACCAGCTTGAAGGGCTGCACGATCTGCAGCGGGTTCAGCGCCGCAGCAGCTGATCGACCGATAACCTCACACTTCGTCGCACGAGACCCCATGGTTCTGGCGCCCACCCCCGTCCTGGACGATCCGGAGGTCGCCGGCATGGAGGCCTGGCCCCATGTGGTGGTCGTGGGTGGTGGCTTCGCCGGCCTCAAGATCTGCCACAGCCTCGGCCATCGGTCGGTGCGCGTGACCCTGATCGACAAGCGCAACTTCAACCTGTTCCAGCCGTTGCTGTACCAGGTGGCGTCGGGTCTCGTCTCGGCCGCCGATGTGGCCTCCCCCCTGCGTCAGATGGTCGGCCAGGCCCCCAATGTGCGGGTGCTGCTGGGCGAGGTCACCGACATCGACCCCGACCGCTGCGAACTGATCTGCAATGGCCGCCGCATCGGCTACGACCGGCTGGTGCTGGCCACCGGGTCCGGCAGTGCCTACTTCGGCCATGAGGAGTGGCGCCCCCTGGCCCCCCCCATGAAGGTGCTTGAGCACGCCCAGGAGATCCGCCGGCGGCTGCTCACCGCCCTGGAGGAAGCGGAGCAGACCAGCGACCGCTCCCGTCAGCGCTACCTGCAGACGGTCGTGGTGGTGGGGGCAGGCCCCGCCGGCTGCGAACTGGCCGGGTCGGTGGTCGAGATGATGCAAAGCGCCATCCGCCGTGATTTCAAGCGCCTCGATCCCTCCCTCTGCCGCGTGGTGCTGGTGGATGCGGTGCAACGGGTGCTGCCCACCATGGACAGCCGCCTGGCGGCGGAAGCGGCGGAATACCTGCGCAGCCAGGGCGTCGTGCTGCTGCTCAACTCGATGGTCGAAGGCATCGAACCCGGACGGGTGCGCCTGCGGCGCGAGCATGCCCCCCGCCAGATCGAGGCCGCCACGGTGTGCTGGACGGCCGGCGTGCGGGGCTCATCCCTGGGCAAGCTGCTGGCCGAACGCACCGGCTGCGCCACCGACCGCGGCGGTCGCGTGGAGGTGCTGGCCGACTTTTCATTGCCGAACCATCCCGAGATCCGGGTGGTGGGCGACACCTGCTCCTATCGGCCAGCGGGCGAGGAGCGTCCCCTGCCCGGCATGGCCGGACCGGCGGTGCAGATGGGCGGCTGGGTTGCCAAGGACCTGCTGGCCGAACTCGAGGGCCGGCGGGCCGAACCCTTCCGCTGGTTCGATCTCGGCTCGATGGCGGTGATCGGTCCGCTCTGGGCGGTGGCCGACCTGCGGGGGCTGCGGTTCACCGGCTTTGTGGGCTGGGTGCTGTGGGGGCTGGCCCACCTGGCCTTCATCCCCGAGAATGAAAACCGCGTTGCCCTTCTCACCCGTTGGCTCTGGCAGATCGCCACCCGTCAGCGTCCGGCGATGCTGATCACCGGTCATCCCGACCAGCACCTCGAAGTGGAGGTGGGTCTGGAACCCACCCCGTCGCCCGCCTCTCCCTACTGAACCTGCTGCTGGGCCTGGCGTCGCCCCTGGCTCTGCTGGGCGCCTGCCAACCGCGTCAGCAACCCCCACCGCCTGCAGCCGCGGCGCGGCAGGTGTCGGCCCTGGGGCGGCTGCAGCCGGAATCCGACATCCGGCGGGTGTCGGTGGCGGCCTCGCTGAGCGGTGACCGCATCGAGACCCTGCTGGTGCGCGAAGGGGATGAGGTCAAGCAGGGCCAGCCGCTGGCAACCCTCAACAGTTACGGAAGCCTCAAGGCCGCGTTGGACGAGGCCAACGAGCTGGTGGCCGTGAACCGCAGCAAGCTCGCCCAGGTACAGGCCGGTGCCAAGCAGGGGGAGATCCGCGCCCAGGAGTACCAGGTGCAGAGCCTTGAGCGACAGCTGGCCGGCGAACGTCTCACCCAGGAGCAGGCGATCAGCAAAGCGCGGGCCTCCGCCGAGGAAGCCCGCGTCGAACGCGAGCGCTACGACCGCCTCTTCACCGCCGGCGGTGTGTCCGAACTGCAACGGGACCGCTACCGCACCCGTGCCAGCACCACCCAGGCCGATCTGGCCAAGGAAATCGAGAACCGCGCCGCCACCGAGGCCCGCCTGCGGTCCGAGATCGAGAGTGCCCGCCAGACCCTCGAGAAGATCCGTGAGGTCAGGCCTGAGGATGTGCTCACCGCCCGCAGTGAACTGCGCAAGGCCGAAGCCAGCCGCGAACGGGCCCGGCAGGAGTTCGACTTCGCCACCGTGCGCGCCCCCCAGAACGGCCGCATCCTCAAGATCTTCGCCCGACCCGGCGACCGCATCGGCGAGAACGGCCTGCTGGAGATGGCCGACACCGACGACATGATCGTTCTCGCCGAGGTGTACCAGACCGACATGGGACGGCTGTCACTCGGCCAGGGGGCCACCATCACGGCCGACGGTTTCCAGGGCAGCCTGCGGGCCACCCTGACGAAGGTGCTGCCCCAGGTGCAACGCCAGAGCACCTTTGCCGGCCAGCCCGGCGAAAACATGGATCAGCGCGTCTTCGAGGTGCGGTTGCAGCTGCATCCCACGCCGGAGCAGCGGCGCAAGCTCAGCTACGGCTCCAATCTGCAGGTGAATGTGGTGTTTGACGCGGCCGCCGCCGCCCCACGGCCATGATCCCGGGCCTGCGTCGGCTGCTGCACCGCACCCCCGTGGCCTGGCTGCAGGTGAGCCATAACCCGGTGAAGCTGACCATCGCCCTGGCGGGGGTGAGTTTCTCGAACCTGCTGATGTTCTTTCAGCTGGGCCTGCTCGACAGCATCTACAACAGCCAGCGCAAACCGATTCAGAAGCTGCGGGCCGACCTGGTGATGGTGAGCGCCGGCTACAGCAATCTGGGGGCCCTGCAGACCTTCGACCGCAGCCGCCTCTACCAGGCGCTGGGGGTGGCCGGCGTCGAGGGGGTGGCGCCCCTGCGCATGGCCCGTGCCACCTGGATCACCCCCGAGACGCACCGCTCCTTCGATGTGACCGTCTACGGCATCAACCTGTCCCGCCCCTCCCTGGCCTTTCCCGAACTGGAAGGCGACGTGACCCGGCTGCAGCCCCTGCGCAACGCCCTCTTCGACCGTCGGGCCAAGGCCCAGTACGGCGCGATCGCCACCACCGTGGCGCGCCAGGGCTCGGCCTCCGTGGAGGTCAACCAAAAGCAACTGCGGATCGTTGACACCGTGGAACTGGGGGCCACGTTCTCGGCGGAGGCCAACCTGATCGTCAGCGACAGCACCTACTTCTTTCTCTTTCCCTCGGCCGATCCCCGCCTGATTCAACTGGGGCTGATCCAGCTGCGGCCAGGGGTCGATGCCCGCAGCGTCCAGCAGGCCCTGCAACCGCTGATGCCGGGGGTTGTGAAGGTGCTGACCCGCCAGGAACTGGAGACCCTTGAGCTGAATTACTGGAAGCGCAACTCGTCGGTGGGCTTTATTTTCACCCTCGGGGTGCTGGTGGGGTTTGTGGTGGGCAGCATCATCGTCTACCAGATCCTGTTCGGTGATGTCATGAACTCCCTGCCCCAGTACGCCACACTCAAGGCGATGGGCTACACCGACTTCTACGTGATCTGTGTTGTGATCCAGCAGAGTGCAATTCTAGCTTTCGTCGGCTTCGTGCCCGGGGTGCTCTCGTCCATGGGCCTCTACTGGCTGTTGGCCACGGTCACCAAACTGTCGGTGTACATGACCGTTGAGCGGGCGTTGCAGGTGCTGCTGCTCACCTTCGTGATGTGTGTCGGATCAGGCGCTCTGGCCACCCGCAAGTTGGTGCAACTTGACCCAGCCGATGTCTTCTGAGCTGATGTCTTCTGAGCTGATGCCTTCTGAGCCGATGGCCACCGACTCTGAACCCGTCATTTCCCTGAGCCATGTGAACCACTGGTTCGGCAGTGGCGAATCACGCAAACAGGCCCTGCGCGACATCTCGCTGGACATCCATGCTGGCGAGATCGTGATCTGCACCGGTCCCTCGGGTTCGGGCAAAACGACGCTGCTGACGATGCTGGGGGGCCTGCGGTCATGCCAGGACGGCAGCCTCCGGATCCTCGGGCAGGAACTGAACGGTGCCTCGAAAGAGCAGCTGGCCCGGTTGAGGCTGAATGTGGGCTTCATCTTTCAGGCCCACAACCTGATGATGTTTCTCAATGCCCGCCGCAATGTGCGCCTGGCCCTTGAACTGCACGACCGCTACCTGAACGCGGATCTGGATCATCTGGCCGCCGAGATGCTGGAGCGGGTCGGCCTGGGGGATCGGGTGGATTATTTTCCCGCGAACCTCTCGGGCGGCCAGCGCCAGCGGGTGGCCATCGCCAGGGCCCTGGTGAGTCGTCCCCGCATCGTGCTGGGGGATGAACCCACCGCAGCCCTCGACAAGGAATCAGGCCGCACGGTGGTGGAGCTGATGAAAGAACTGGCCGACCGTGAAGGCACCACGATCATCATGGTCACCCACGAC
>CAMASU010000014.1 GCA_945861105.1 Synechococcus sp. UW140 | reverse complement strand
TGCAGCAGCTCAATCCCCCCTGGCTGGAACGGCTCGAGCTGGTGCTGCAGGAGGCCAGCCCTGCCCTGCGCCGTCGCCAGCGGCAGCGGCTCGCCGCCGCCGGCTGGCCCCTGGCGGAAGCGACCACCACCCCCCGCCACGGGGTGGTGCTGGCGAATGAACTCTTCGATGCCCTGCCGGTGGAGCGGTTCCAGCTGGGGCCCGACGGCTGGCGGCGGCTGCAGGTGACCCTGGATGCCGAGGGCCGGTTGCAGGAGGTTGCCGGTCCATCGCTGGCGGCCGGCCTGCTGCGGCAGCTGGACGCCCTGGGCCTGCCGGCCGACGGTGGTGGGCGTGCCCTGGGATGGACCAGCGAATGGTGCCCGGCCCTGGCCCCCTGCCTGCGGCGGATGCGCCGGGGGCTGGAGCGGGGCTGGCTGCTGGCGATCGACTATGCCCTCACCGCTCGCCAGCTCTATGCCCCCTGGCGCCATGGCGGCACCCTGCTGGCGGTGCGGCAGCAGCAGGGTGGTTCAGACCTGCTCCAGGACCCCGGCCGGCAGGATCTGAGCGCCCATGTATGCCTCGATGCCATGGCCATGGCCGCCGGTCGCAGCGGCTGGCACTGGCATGGGTCAGCCCTGCAGGGGGAAGCGCTGCTGGGCCTGGGGCTGGCCGGAGAACTCTCGGCCCTCTCCGACGCCGATGCCGGTTCGCTCGCGATGCGGCTGCAGCGGCGGGAGGAACTGCTGCGACTGGTGGACCCCCACCTGCTGGGGGGGTTCCATTGGATGCTGCTGCAGACCGAACCGGCGGAGGACCTTGCAGCGGGGGGCCTCAGGATCTGGCCGGGATGGTCTGCATGAGCGCCGCCTGGGCCATGGCGAGGGGAACGTCATCCCGCAGCTCGACGGCGCCGATCTGGGTCGGCAGCACGAAACGGACACGGCCGTCGCGCACTTTCTTGTCGCGCAGCAGGCACTCCCGCACCGCGTCCGGCTCCAGGGGCGGGGCCGCCAGGGGCAGGCCCGCCCGGGCGATCAGCTGCCGCTGGCGCTCCTCCTCGGCGGCGCTCCACAGGCCAAGCTCACGGCTGAGGAGGCCGGCCGCCACCATCCCGATCGCCACCGCTTCGCCGTGGAGAAATCGGCGATAGCCCGTGAGGGTCTCGACCACATGGCCGAGGGTATGGCCGTAGTTGAGAATCGCCCGCAGGCTGCCCTCCCGCTCGTCGGCGGCCACCACCCGGGCCTTGGCAGTGGCCGAGCGGCGCAGGATCTGGGCCAGCAGGGCCGGCCCGACGGCTTCGAGGCTGGCCAGCGACTCCTGACGTTCCAGGGCGTCGAACAGCACCGCATCGGCGATGACTCCGTACTTGATCACCTCCGCCATGCCGGCCTGCAGCTCCCGCGGCGGCAGGGTGGTCAGGGTGGAGGGATCCACCAGCACCAGCGACGGCTGGTGGAAGGCGCCGATCAGGTTCTTGCCGCCGGGGTGGTTGACCCCCGTCTTGCCGCCGATGGCGGCATCGACCATGGCCAGCAGGGTCGTGGGCACCTGCACCACGGCGATGCCGCGCAACCAGGTGGCCGCCGCGAAACCCGCCATGTCCCCCACCACACCGCCGCCAAGGGCGACGATCAGCGAACCGCGTTCGAGCTGATGGTCGTAGGCCGCCTGATGGATGCGGCTGACCGTGGTCAGGGTCTTCTGGTCCTCACCGGCCTCGAGCACGAGGCGCTCACTGCGAAACCCGGCCCGCTCGAGGGAGCGCAGCACCCGATCGCCATAGGGACCGTCGACATCCGGATTGCTGACCACCAACACCCGCACGCCGCGGGCGAACCCACGGGCCAGAATCTCCTCCCCCAGCTGGTCCAGGGCACCGGGGCCGATGCGCACCGGGTAGGCCTTGGCCCCCAGCTCCACCGGCACGGTGGTGAGGGCAGGTGAGGTCTCGATCACAACGGGGGTCGACGGTGGGCAGACCCACCGAATGTATGGCGAGGCCCCAGCTCACGCACAATGCTGGCGATCCCGCCGAGTCCCCCGTGTTGCGATCCCGCCTGCTGCCCTGGCTGTTCCTGGCGCCGGCCCTGCTGATCCTGCTGCTCACGGTGCTGGCCCCGGCCCTGATGGCCCTCGGACTGAGCGTCACCCGCACCGGCCTGGATCTGTCGGAACCGCCCGTGTTCATCGGCCTGGCCAACGTCCGGCGACTGCTTGAGGACCCCCTGTTCCGGCGGGTGCTGATCACCACCGCGCTCTACCTCTGTGGCGTGGTGCCACCGATCGTGCTGGGGTCGCTGCTGCTGGCCCTGCTGGTGAACCGGGCCCTCCCTGGAATCCACTGGATCCGTGGAGCTCTCTACACGCCGGTGCTGGTGTCGATCGTGGTGGCCGCCATCGCCTTCCGCTGGCTGTACGCCGAGAACGGACTGATCAATGGCTGGCTGGCCAGCCTCAGCGGCGGCACCCTGCCCCCCCTCGGCTTCCTCACCGATCCGCGCCTGGCCCTGCCGGCCGTGATGCTGGTGACCCTCTGGAAAGGGCTCGGTTACTACATGGTGATCTTCCTGGGGGGCCTGCAGGGCATCCCCGGGGATCTCTACGAAGCGGCCGAGCTCGACGGCAGCCGCGGCTGGCGTCGCCACGTCGACATCACCCTGCCGCTGCTGATGCCCTACGTGGTGCTGGTGGCGGTGATGTCGGCGATCGCCGCCACCAAGACTTTCGAAGAGGTGTTCCTGATGACCCAGGGGGGACCCGCCGATGCCACCCGAACGGTGGTGTACTACGTGTACGACCTGGCCTTTCAGGAACTGGAGATCAGCTACGCCTGCACCGCCGGCCTCGCCCTGTTTCTGCTGGTGCTGGGACTCGGGGTGGTGCAGCAGCTGCTGCGCGGGACCGGGCAGCTGTCACGATTGACGTCGTAGCGGCAACGCAGGTTTGGAGCGGCTCGGGATCGTCGGGAGCGGTCAGCTGGCGGCCATGCTGGTGGAGGCTTCCCACGGCCTCGGGCTGAGCCTGGAGCTGCTGGCCGCCGACCCCGGTGATCCCGCCGTCGCCGCCGCCGGTGGTGCAGTGATCGGCTCCCCCGCTGATCCCGAGGCCCTCGGCCGACTGGCGGCGCGCTGCGATCGCATCGCCTTCGAGAACGAATGGGTCGATCTGGCCAGCCTGCGGCGGCTCGAGGAGCAGGGCGTCCACTTCCAGCCCGGCGCCGCCGTGATGACCCGGTTGGTGGACAAACGTCGGCAACGGCAACTGCTGGAGGAGCTGCAGCTTCCCTGTCCCCGCTGGCGGGACCTGGCCGAGGTGGTGGGTGACGGCGGCGACCCCGGCCCCCTGGAACTGCCGCTCATGGCCAAGGCCACCTGCGGCGGCTACGACGGCCGCGGCACCGAGCGACTGCAGCATCGGGCCTCCCTCGAGGCGCTGCTGATGCGGGTCGATCCCCGCGACTGGATCCTGGAGGAGCTGGTGCCCTTCGAGCGGGAACTGGCCCTCACCGTGGCCCGTGATGCCCACGGCACGGTCACCCTTTTCCCTCTGGTCGAGACCCACCAGCACCGGCAGATCTGCGACTGGGTGCTGGCACCGGCCCATGTGCCCCAGGCGGTGAGGGCCCGGGCCCAGGCGATGGCGGCCTCCCTGGTGACGGCCCTCGATTACGTGGGGGTGCTGGCGATCGAGTTCTTCCTCTCCCCCCGGGGACTGCAGGTCAACGAAGTGGCCCCACGCACCCACAATTCAGCGCACTACAGCATCGAGGCCTGCCGCACCAGCCAGTTCCAGCAGCAGCTGCTGCTGCTGGCGGGCCGCCCCGCCGGCCCCACGACGCTGCTGGTGCCCGGTGCCCTCATGGTCAACCTGGTGGGGATCGACAGCGCCGACCAGGGCCACGACAGTGAACGGGCACGGTTGGCCCGGCTGCCCGATGCCCACCTGCACTGGTATGGCAAACGGGGTTCGCGACCGGGGCGCAAGCTGGGGCACGTCACCCTGCTGCTCGGGGCCCAGGACCCGATCCTGCGGCGACGGGAGGCCATGGAGCGGCTGGCCGAGGTCCGGGCCATCTGGCCCCTGCCCTGACTTCGGCCCTACACTCGGCCTCGGACTGCCGTGTTGGTGTCTGCCCTGCCCAGTGTTCTGATCTGACTCCCTTTTCGACATGGGAGGGGTGTCGCGACGGTGACGTAGGCCGGCCCTGAAGCCGGAAACGAAACCCCGCTTTTCCCTCCCTTCTGGTTCCACCAGGTCGAAGACTGCGGGGCGCACGGCACAGCGGTCCACCCCTTTCCATTTCCCTTTCCCTGGTCCCATCGACGCAGGCGACCGACGGGATCCTCAGGCGAGACCGTCGAGGCGGGCCTGGAGTGCCTCACGGCTGAGCTCCGTGACCACGAACACCTCCTGAACACTGCCCCCCCGGCGGGCCACCAGCTTGTGGCCACCCCGGATCGGCGCCGAAATCCGCAGCCGCAGCCCCTCGCTGCGGCCGCGCACCCGACCGATCACCGCCGGCGTAACGGTGTCGATGGCGGGATCTGCCGCCAGCCGCCTGAGCAGAGGGATGAGCCCCTCCAGATACGTGCTGTGGGTGACGACCAGGCGGCCCATCGGCGGGATCAGTCCCGTTGCAGGGGCGCCATGGTCAACCCTTCCGCCCCCAGCTGCATGTGATACAGCTCGGCCTGCTCCTGGGGGCCCACCCACACCACGGCGCTGCCCTCGCCATCGATGCGCTGGGCCAGGGACCAGGCCCGGTCTGGCGTCATCGCCGGGATGTACTTCACCAGACAGTCGACGACATGCTGAAACGTGTTGACATCGTCATTGAGGACCACGACCCGGTAGTTGGGGTAGGGCGCCCGATCGAGCACGGTGGCCCCTGAGGGGCTGGCCTGGGGAGAGCTGCTGGTCACCGGCACTCCGCTGTTCGCCTCCATTGTGGTCCGTCGCTGGCGGTCCTTCGGTACAGTCGGGCGATCCATTCATTCAACCGCCGTGCTGATCACCCTCGGCTGGGCCGCCCTCGCGGCGACCTTCACCTTCTCGATCGCCATGGTGGTGTGGGGACGCAACGGCGACGGCTCCATCAACTTCTGAGCCGCGGCCATGCCGGGCGAGTTCAGCCTCAATGCCGTGCTGGCCGCTGTGGCGGCCCTGCTGCTGGTGGGCGTCAGCGGCGGCATGATCTACCTCAGTGCCGTCGACTGGCGCGACCGGCGCCGGCGCCACCGTTCCTGACCTGCTCTCCATGACTGCGGCGGTCCATCGCCTCACCGGGTGGTCACGTCGCCCGTTTGCGGTGCTGTTTGCGGCACTGCCTTTCGTGGTTGGCGCCTGGCTCGTCAGGACCACGCCAGCCGAACCGGCCGGCAGCCTGCAGCCGATGCTGCCGTCGCTGGCGCTGCTGCAGACCTTCCCCGCGCCAGGCCCCCAGGGGCCCCTGCCACGGATCTGGCGGGAGCGGCTGCCTGTGGCCCTGGCGGAACGGCTGCAGCGGCAGTCACCATCCCCCTGGGCCCAGGCCTGGAGCAGCCACGGAGGCACACCCCCGTTCCTGATCCTGCGGGACGTGCCCAGCCGCACCCCCGTCCGCCAGAGCTTCCGGTGGGGGGCTTACACCATCGTGGCCGCCGATGCGCTGTCGCTGCAGGCCCTGCAGGCTGACCTGCGGCGCCCGCTGGCGGCAGGCCACCGCAACCGCTGCCCCCTGGTGGATGGCCCGGCACCGGCGCTGTTCTGGTCGAGCGATGCCCTGGCCAGCCTCGCGGGCCCCCTCGTCTCTCTGCTGCAGCCGTGGCAGGAGGGTTGTCTGAGGCTGGGCAGCGACGGCCAGCGCAGCGCCCGTCTGAGCTGGTCAGGGCGGGTGACCAGCCAGCCACCGCTGCTGGGAGCCGCAGCCCCGGCCAGCCCCACCCCGGCCTGGCCCGCGGCCCGCGCCACGCCCCTGGCGCTGGAGGGCACGAGCCTCGCCCCCCTGCTGGGCAGCCTGTTGCGGCCAGGCCCTCTGCTCAGCGAATTGCGGCAGCACTACGGCCTGTCGACGGCGATGCAGAACCAGCTGCTCGGCTCCCCCTTCCGCCTCAGCGTGATCGCCAACGGCGCCGACGCCCCCTACCGGGTGACGCTCCTGGTGGCACTGCCGAGGGCCACCGGGGCCCCATCACCGGCCCGCAGCCTGGCGCCGCTGCTGACGGCCCTGGCCCGGGACCTGCCCGAAGACCTGCAGGTGCTCCAGGAGGGGAACCGCAGCCGGGTGGTGGATGCCACAGGCCAGGTGAGGGGCGGCTGGCTGCAGGAAGAGCGGGGGGTGGTGTTCAGCGTGGGGGGTGCCCCCGATCCGAGCCCACTGGCGGCCGGCCCCGTGGCGCTGGCGACTGGCATGGAACTGGTCGCCTCCCCCCTTGCCCTGGACGCGTTGCAACTGTTGCCCGATGGGCTGCCGACCAGCGTGCGGCAATCCCCCCTGCTCCAGGCGTCCTGGAGACCGGAGGCCGCCGGTGCGGCGGCTGCTCAGTTCAGGGGCTGGCTCACCCCGGCGGGGGGCTCCCCCTGAACCGTCGCATCGGCGTCGGACTCTGAATCGGACCCTGAATCGGAGGTGCCGGCCAGGCGCCGTTCACGTTTGCGACGTTCAGCCGCCACGGTCTCTTCCATGAGTTCGACGGCCTGGGCCATCTTCTCCAGGTTGCTCACGTACAGGCCCATGTCCTTGTCGAGCTTGTCCTGTTGCAGTCCCAGCTGCAGGCCCACCTCCCGGGCCCGGGACCGCAGGGCCTCAGGGTCCTGGTCGTCGCCGCCGGTGAGGTCCTGCAGCATGGCCATCAGGCCCACCGCATGCAGTCGCGAGTAGTGGAAATCAGGGCGACCCGCGTCCTGAAGCACAGCCTGCAGGGGTTCAGGGGCACCGGCACCACGCTGTTCCAGCCAGTCCTTCAGCTGCTGCTCGCTGGCCTGGCCGATCGTCTCCCGCAGACGGGACGCCTGCTGGCGCAGGACAGCGGCATCCAGGTCGGTGGCGCTGCACAGGGCCGTCAGCAGCACCTCCCGCTGGTCAGCCGGCTCAAACCCCCGGGTGAAGTTGTCAAAGACCTGGCCGAGGCCGGTGGCAAAGAGGGCATCGGGCCGGAACCCCTGCTGGCGGCGCAGCAGATGCAGCTCCACCAGCAGTTCGTCGACCACCCGACGGAACAGCCCCGGGATCACCCGCCGGTAGCCGGCATAGAAACGGCGCTTGCTGTCCGCCACCGTCTGAACGTCGCCCACCATCACTCCTCGACCGGTGCCGACCTTAGCGCTCGGGGGCCCTGGATTCGTCTGTAGGATCCAAGAAGCGACGTCGAACCCTGTGATCCCCATCGTCATCGAGGAATCGGGCCGTGGCGAAAGGGCTTTCGACATCTACTCACGGCTGCTGCGGGAGCGGATCATCTTTCTCGGTGAACCCGTGACTGCGGAGTCAGCCAATCGAATCGTGGCCCAGCTGCTCTTTCTGGAAGCCGAAGACCCCGACAAGGACATCTTTCTGTACATCAACTCCCCCGGGGGATCGGTCTACGACGGCCTCGGCATCTTTGACACCATGCAGCACGTCAAACCCGACGTGCAGACCGTCTGTGTGGGTCTTGCCGCCAGCATGGGAGCCTTTCTGCTCGCGGCAGGTGCCCCGGGCAAACGCAGCAGCCTGCAGCACTCCCGGATCATGATCCACCAACCCCTCGGCGGTGCCAGGGGCCAGGCGAGCGACATCCGCATCCAGGCCGACGAAATTCTGTTTCTCAAGAAACGCCTGAATGAAGAACTCGCCCAGCGTTCAGGTCAACCCCTGGAACGGGTTGAGACCGACACCGACCGGGACTTCTTCATGTCACCCCACGAAGCGGTGACCTACGGATTGATTGACAAGGTCATTGACCAACGTCCGATTCACGCGATCGAATAAGCCGATCACTCCTTCTCCAGGAGTGACTCCCGGCTTGTCTGAAGCTGCTTCCAGATCTGGCGTATCTCGTCGAACGCTTCTTCCTGGGTGATCTTGCCGTTGCCCTGGAGGGCAACGATCAGACCGACACGCTCAGCAAATTGCTCAAGATTCTGGTGAAACACCAGACGACCAGGGGTCCAGTCGTCGCCCCGGTAGCTGGAGTGGGCCTCCAGAGGGGAACGGGTGCCCTGTTCCCACTCTTTCGCGTCTTCAAAGGACGAAGCCTGCTCACGCATGAAGGGGGCCAACGATGGTGTGCTGGACCCAGGTTAGTCAAACTTCAGCCGTTGGCGGGCAGCAGGGGGCGAAAACGATCCTTTTCTGGAACTTCAGTGAATTCGGCCACCACTGAGCGGAAGGCCTCACCATCGATGCTCTCCTGCTCGATCAACAGTTCCACCAGACGATCCATGCAGGGGCGCTGATCTTCGAGGAGGCGCAGCGTATCGGCATAACACCGGTCCACGATCCGACGCACAGCCTCGTCGATGCGGATGGAGATCGACTCGGAAACATCGCTACGGGTCATCAGATCCCTGCCCAGGAAGACTTCCTGGTTGCCGGCTTCGAGGGAGATCGGTCCGAGTTCGCTCATGCCGAAGCGGGTGACCATCTGCCGGGCAAGGCCGGCCACCTGCTGGATGTCACCGGCGGCACCGGTGGTCACTTCGGCATGGCCGAAGACGATGGCTTCAGCGGCCCTGCCCCCCAGGGCCCCCATGATCCGCGCCCGCAGCTGGGCACGACTCACGAGCATCTGCTCCTCGTCAGGGGCGAACCAGGTGAGGCCCTGGGCCTGACCACGGGGAATCAGGGTCACCTTCTGGACGGGGTCGTGGTCCCGCACGAGGGTGCCCACAAGGGCGTGGCCCACTTCGTGGTAGGCGATCAGGCGCTTGCTGCGCCCGTCCGTCAGAGGAGTGCCCTCCATGCCGGCGATCACTCGATCAACGGCATCATCGATCTCAGCCAGGGTCGTGGCCGATTTGCGACGACGGGCCGTGAGGATGGCCGCTTCGTTGAGCAGGTTGGCCAGGTCGGCACCGGTGAAACCGGGGGTGCGGCGGGCAATGGCCTCCAGGGAGACACCTTCAGCCAGGGTCTTGTTGCGGGAATGGACCTCAAGAATCGACAGACGACCCTTGATGTCAGGGGCATCGACGGTGACCTGGCGATCAAAGCGGCCGGGCCGCATCAGCGCCGAGTCGAGAACGTCGGGGCGGTTCGTGGCGGCAATGATGATGATGCCGTTGTTCCCCTCAAACCCATCCATCTCGGTGAGCAGCTGGTTCAGGGTCTGTTCGCGTTCATCGTTCCCTCCACCGATGCCGGCACCCCGCTGGCGGCCGACGGCATCAATCTCATCGATGAAGATGAGGCAAGGGGCATTCTCTTTGGCCCGCTTGAACAGATCGCGGACACGGCTGGCACCGACACCCACGAACATCTCAACGAATTCGGAGCCCGACAGCGAGAAGAACGGGACACCGGCCTCTCCAGCGATAGCCTTGGCCAGCAGGGTCTTACCGGTGCCGGGAGGACCCACGAGCAACACACCCCGGGGGATGGTGGCGCCGACGGCGGTGAACCGCTCAGGCTGTTTCAGGAACGTGACCACCTCCTGGAGATCTTCCTTGGCCTCTTCAACACCGGCAACATCCGCAAAGCAGACACCCGTTTCTGCTTCCATCAGAAAGCGGGCTTTGCTCTTGCCGAATTGCATGGCCTGACCAGGACCGCCGGGCATCGACGAGGACCGACGGGCCAGAAACACCAACGAACCGATGAGGAGCAGCGGGAAGAGCAGATTCCCCAGCAGACCGAGGGCGGGCGGAGCGGTGCGAGGGGGGTGGATGTCGAAGCTGATGCCCTGCTCCTTGAGACGGCTGATCAGTTCAGGTGCCACACCCGGCATGTCGACCCGCAGGCGCTGCACCCGGTTGTCGAGGTCGGGATCCACCGCCTCGACGACGGCGCTGCGACCACCATCAAAAATGTCGACCGCGGTCACGCGACCGGCGTCGACGTAATCGAGGAAGCGGCCGTAGGTCATGCGGGCCACGGCACTGTTGCGGGGCGCCACGGTGGGGGCGTTGACCACCTGGCCAGGTCCGCCCCGCAGCACCACCTGCCACAGCAGGAAGAGCCCGATCACGATCGGCAGAGCCCAGAGGAGGACCAGGCGCCAGCGTTGGTTCATGGGCTCTGCCTACCGCAAGAAAATGTTTCGCGATTGTAAAGACCCTGGGGGCCCCCTGGAGGGTCTTCGGGAGGTCTGATGCCGAGGTCTCCGGTTCGGCGGGGATCAATCCACCATCTGAAGGCGCTGAACCGCCAGCTGCAGGGAGGGGGCCAGCGGACGGGCGTGGCCGAGCCGAGGGCTGTGCACCTGGCCGCTGGCCAGCTCCTCCAGGGACGCCAGGGTGAGGTCCTGCCCCTCCATCAGCCGCAGCTCGTCCGTCGTCACATCAAGGTGACCTCGGAAGAAGTGGGCACTGCGCAGGGGGTCGTGGTGGTCGAACCACGGCGCCAGGGGCCCGGCGGTCCAGCCGATCTCTTCGATCAGCTCGCGGCGCAGGGCCTGCTCGGGGCTCTCGCCCGGATCCAGGTGGCCGCCGAACAGCCCCCATGTGCCGGGGTGCACGATGCCGGCCACGTCGTCCCGCAGCTGCAGCAGCCAGAGGCCGTCGCATTCAAGCATCGCCAGGGCAACGGCGAACCGGGATGGAGAGGGTGCAGAGCTCACAGGCGGCGGAGGGCGACGATGGGATCGAGCTGGGCGGCCCTGCGGGCCGGCACCACCCCGAAGAACAGGCCGATCGACCCCGACAGCACCAGGGTGGTGACGACGCTGCCGGCCCCGATGGCCGCAGGCAGGGGGGTGAAACCGGCCACCACGGCGATGGCACCCATGCCCATGAGGCTGCCAACCAGGCCCCCGAGGCTCGAGACCATCAGCGCCTCGATGAGGAACTGGAGCATCACATCATCGCTGCGGGCACCGATCGCCTTGCGCAGGCCGATTTCCTGGGTGCGCTCGCTCACCGACACCAGCATGATGTTCATGATGCCGATGCCTCCCACCAGCAGGGAAATAGCCCCGATGGCAGCCAGCATCAGCGTCAGTCCGCCGGTGATGGTGCCAACGATGGACAGGGCATCCTTCTGGGAACGAACGGCAAAATCGTCCTCACGAAGAATCTTGTGGCGCAGCCGCAGCAGATTGGTGATCTGAAACTTGGCCGCCCCGAGGGTGTCGGCATCCCGGGCCTCGACGCTCACGAATGACAGCGACACCCCATAGGTGGGATCACGGCCGCTGAGGCGGCTCACCATTGTCGTCAGGGGGATGTAGACGGCATCGTCCTGGTTCTGGCCGAGAAACGCTCCCTTCGAGGCCATGATGCCGACCACGTCGAAGGTCTGGTCGCGAATCCGCACCTCCTGGCCCAGGGGTGACGCTCCCGGCAGCAACCGGCGCGCCAGATCAGGTCCCAGCACCGCAACATGGCGGGCCCCCTCCAGATCTTCTGCCGAGAAGAACCGTCCCTGGCCCATGTCGAACCGGCGGACCGCAAGGAAATCGGCCGTGACGCCGTTGACGATGGCCGTGGCACTCAGGCTGCGGGCCCGCACGGTCTCACTGAGGGTGATCTGTGGTGCCACCCGGCGCACGCTGGGCACCTGGGACGCAATGGCCTGGGCATCCTCGAGCACCAGGGTCTTGGGCGTGTCGATGCCGCGGCGGCGGGTGTCGTTGTTGCCCGGGACCACAAACAGCACATTCGCCCCCAGGGAACCCAGCTGGTTCTCGGCGAGGTTCTGGGCCCCCTTGCCGATGCCCACCAGGGTGATCACCGAGGCATTCCCAATGATGATGCCGAGCATGGTGAGGGTCGTGCGCAGCCGGTTGGCGAGCAGCGACTCGACCGCCATACCGACGGTGTCCCGCAGCGGCAGGCGGGGGCTCACAGGAGATCAGCGCAGAGGATCAACACTGTAGGGATCGAGAACGTGGGTCCCGCGGTGGACGACGCCCTGCCGCACATCCAGCGTCACCACCTCGCCATCACGGACGTCGCGGGTGACGTCGTTCACGCCGACGATCACCGGGATCCCCAGGCGCTGGGCGATGACGGCGGCATGGCTCTGGCTGCCGGGTTCCTCGGTGATCAGACCACCGGCTCGGCGGATCGCCTCGAGGTAGGAGGCACTCGTCTGGGACACCACAAGAATCTCACCGGGTTCGAGGCGGGCGGCCTCCTCCGGTGAGGTGGCCAGGCGCACCTGACCGCAGACCGAACGGGTGCCGAAGCCGACGCCACGGCCCAGCACCGCCGAGACGATGCCCACCTTGACCAGGTCGGTGGAACCGCTCACACCGGTGAGTGTGCCAGCGGTCTGCACTACCAGATCCCCCTCCCGCAGCAGGCCCTCCTGCTGGGCGACCCCCATGGCCAGGGTGAAGGTGCGGCTGGTGGACGACTGGTTGCCGATCAGCAGCGGGGTCACCCCCCACACCAGCTGCAGCTGCCGCGCCACCTGCACATCGGCCGTGATGGCAAGGATGGGGGTCGAGGGGCGGAACTTGCTGACGTTGCGGGCGGTGGCACCGCTCTTGGTCAGGGGAAGGATGGCGGCGGCATCCAGCTGGTTGGCGATGCTGCTCACCGCCTGGCTGATGGCATTGGGGATGGTGCTGGCCAGCTGGGTCTCGAGCTGGCGGTTGGGATAGTCCTGTTCGATCCGTCGCGCGATGCGCGCCATGGTCGCCACCGCCTCGACCGGATGCTGGCCCACGGCGGTCTCGTTGGACAGCATCACGGCGTCCGTGCCATCAAGGATGGCGTTCGCCACGTCGCTCACCTCAGCCCTGGTGGGGCGGGGATTGGTGGCCATGCTGTCCAGCATCTGGGTGGCCGTGATGATCGGGATGCCCATGGAGTTGGCCTTGCGGATCAGCTCCTTCTGCAGCAGGGGCACCTCTTCGGCAGGCATCTCGACACCGAGGTCGCCGCGGGCCACCATCACCCCGTCGCAGAGGGGCAGGATCGCGTCGATCTGGTCGATCGCCTCGAATTTCTCGATCTTGGCCACCACCGGGGTGGCATACCCAAGGGTGCGGATCAGCTCGCGGATCTCCTGCAGATCGGAAGGATTGCGCACGAAGCTGAGGGCCACCCAGTCGACCCCAAGCTGCAGCCCGAAGGCCAGGTCGTGGCGATCCTTGGCCGTGAGGGCCCGGATCGACAGCTGCACGTCCGGGAAGTTGACCCCCTTGTTGTTGGAGAGCACACCGCCGACGGTGACCTTGCAGTGCAGGGTCTGGTCAGCCTGGTCGACCCAGTCGACCGCCATCTCCACCTTGCCGTCGTCGAGCATGATCCGACTGCCTGGGGAGACCTCATCCGCCAGGCGGTCGTAGGTCACCGTGGCGATCTGGTGGTCGCAGGACACCTCCCGGCTGGTGAGGGCAAAGCTGCTCCCCTGGGCCAGGGTGATGGGTCCATCAACGAATCGGCCGAGACGGATCTTGGGACCCTGCAGGTCCTGGAGAATCCCCACGTGGACGCCCATCTGATGGGCCACCTGGCGGATGGTGGCGGCCCGCTGGGCGTGTTCTTCGTGGTCGCCGTGGGAGAAGTTCAGCCGGAAGGTCGTGGCGCCGGCCAGGATGAGCTCACGGATCCGCTCCGGCGATTCCGTGGCCGGGCCGATGGTGGCGACAATCTTGGTGCGTCGCTTCAGATCGGGCAGGGCCATCAACGGAGCCGGAACCATGGCGGAAGCTACCACCTCGACCCCTGCCCGATGGATCTCAACGCCTACCAGCAGGCCGCAGGCCGCACGGCCCTTTACCCCGAGCGGGGGTCCAACCCCCTCTATCCGACCCTGGGGCTCTGCGGTGAGGCCGGGGAGGTGGCCGACAAGGTCAAGAAGGTGCTGCGCGACGACGGGG
>CAMASU010000013.1 GCA_945861105.1 Synechococcus sp. UW140 | reverse complement strand
CGGCTGGGGCGACACGGGTGCCCCTGCGCTGGCGCCATGCCGTGCCGCTGCTCGAGCTGCAGGACAGCCGCGGGGCCCGGGGGAGCGCCCTGCTCGATACCGGTGCCGAGGGGCTGTTCGTGTCGCGCAACCTGGCTGCCCGCCTCCGGCCCCGGGGACCGGTGCAGGCCCTGCGCATCACCGGCTTCTGCGGCGATGAATCGGCTCTGCAGATGGATCTCGAGGGATTGCAGCTGGCCGGAACCCCCGTCGGCAAACGCTCGATGATCGTGACCGACAGCGGAATTCTTGCTGCCCTTGAGGTTGAAGCGGTCGTCGGTCAGCCTCTGCTGCGGGATCGCCGTCAGCTGTGGTTGCTGAATCGTGAGCAACCTGTGCTGCTTCTCTGGTGATCGATGACTGTTCAGATCGCCAGCGAATTGGTAGTCTTCGGAGGAATGCACTCAACAAAGGAATGCTCACTGGGACCGATCTTCTGACCAAGGTGAAGGAGCTGGGCGATGCCGGTAAATCCGAGATCGTGCGTGCCTGTGGGTATGTCTCCAGCAAGAAGGACGGCGGCGAGCGCCTGAACTTCACGGCCTTCTATGAGGCCCTTCTCGAGGCCAAGGGCGTCGAGATCGGCGGCTCCGGTGGCGGACGTGCCGGCCGCAAACTGAGCTATGTCGCCACCGTCCAGGGCAATGGCAACCTGCTGGTCGGCAAGGCCTACACGGCCATGCTGAACCTCCGTCCGGGCGACGAGTTTGAGATCAAGCTCGGCCGCAAGCAGATCCGGCTTGTGCCCGTCGGTGCCGAGGACGAAGGGGAGGAGTGATCCCCGCAAGGGGCCGGCTCAGCTGGCCCCGAGGTTGAAATTCTTCGTCTTGCGGGCCCCATCCGGCTTCTTCTCGATCACCTCCAGGGTGGCCGTGGGCGGCGTGGCCGGTTTCATGTCCATGTTGCTGGCCACCCCCTGGGGACGGGCACTGCGGCCCTCGCGGCGCGCCTTGATCGCCTCGCACAGGGGACGGGCGCCGAGGGTCGGATCGAACCCCTTCAGGCCTTCCCCCGGAGGCTGACTGCGGGAAGCCGCCGAAAGAGCCACCAGCTGGCCGGCGTCGTACCCCGAAGCCTCCACCACACTGGGGGTGTAACCCCAACGCTGGCGAAAACCCTTCTCGAACGCTTTCCAACCGGGCCCACGGCTGGCCTCATCGACACCGATCTGGGGACGCTCGCTGCGCTGGCGGGGCGGCACCGGCCAGACCAGCGTCACGTCCTTCGGCCAGGTCTGCTTCAGGACGGCCTTCATCAGCGGGGTGTCGGGTCCGGTCATCACCACGACGGACGAAGGTCGGAACCATTCGGCATCACTGCCCAGCAGCTTCAGGTCCTCCGGCTTCGACGGATCCACCACCCGCGCCGTCACGTCCGGGCCCAGCAACACCCCCCCCTGGGCCCGCATGCCTTCCAGAAAGCGATCGGCCAGCAGTTGCTGATCACTGGTGCCGTCGGTGACCAGCAGGAAGCCAAGCTGATCGGCATCGCTGAGGGATTTGACGAGGGCGTCAATCTCCAGGGTGCGGGCGGGGGCCACCGGCCAGAGCCGGTCAGAGCCCGGACGGGTGGCCAGCTGCTGCAGGGACGCCCCCCGCTGCAGGGTGAGCAGCACCTGGCGCTGGGCATTGCGGGCCAGCAGACCGGTTTCGACCAGGGGGGTGGCCGGCGGAGCCAGCAGCACCGGCGGCAGCCGGCGCCCGGCCAGCAGGGGGGCGGGATCGGCATCAGGGGGAACCCATCCCACCGACCACTGCACCGCAGACAGTCCGCAGCGACGGGAATCTTCCAGGGCCAGAACAAACCCGCGGCGCAGGCCATCCCCGAGTCCGGCGACTGGACCTTCACTGGGCAGCAGCATCAGGGCATGGCCTGGCTGGGGCAGGGCGGCCGCCATGGACTGCACGGCCACGAGGGACGCCACCACGCCGGCCAGTCGCCAGCGCCGCAACCCCCGGTCCGTTTCTGCAGTGGTCATGCCCAGTACCGTCCAGCCGCGACAGGTTAAAGGGGGAGCCCTGCCTACGCTCACGCTTTCCCGACCCGGGTCCCATGCTGGACGTCTCCGCCCTCGCCCGTCGTCTGCAGCGCCCGATGGCCGCGGCGCTGGCCTGTGTCGGCCTGCTGCTGCCGGCCATGCCGGCCAGGGCCATTCCCGAGGCTGAGGCTCTGAAAAAGCTCTCGGTGGTGCCGGTGTTCATCCTTACCAATCCCGAGGGCAGCCCCCTGCCGATCCCGCGGGACAACGGTCTGGTGCTGCCCATGTACCTCGAACAGGCCCGGGCCCAGAAGGAACTGGAGATGTTCCGCAAGTCCAACCCCACGATCCAGGCCAGGGTGCTGCCGGTGCCGCTGAACATCGCCAACGAGAAGGTGGCCGAGATCAACAGCCGGCTCAAGGACAAGAAGCTGCTGGCCCCGGTGATCGTCAACGACGACGACTTCGCCCGGGCCGTGCAGATGCTCAAGCGCCAGGGGGTGCCCGACAAGGACATCAGCGAAGGGTTGTCGGTGCCGGTGTTCTTCTCCAAGCCGTTCATCACCGTCAACACCCCCAAGGGGACCAAAGCGGTGTTCTTCCTGAGCTATGCCGATGCCGAGCGGGCTGCGGCCCGCCTGAAGGACACGAAGGTGGAACTGCTGGCGGCCGACATCACGGTGGCGCTGCAGCAGATGGTGCAGCAGCAGCAGGATTCCTTCCTCTTCTATCCCACCCAGGCCTTCTTCGAGCTGATGCAGCAACCAGCCGCTGCCGGCAAGAGCGGTGTCAAGGCTCCGGCCGCCGCTCCCCGCTGAGCCCGCTTTCGGGGGGGCGGCCCCGGCCCACCAGCTGGGCCAATGCTCCCCCCAGCACAAGCACCAGGCCGATGACCAGGGCCACCGTGCGGTTCGGTCCCGCTTCCGCCGGCCCCCAGGCCGCAGCGCTCAGAAAGGCCCCACCGAGCAGCAGACAGGGCACCAGCACAATGCCGCGGGCGGTGCGGTCGATGCTCATGCCGCCGGTGCCACCCCTGGACAACCCTCCACCGTGCGGGCGAGGCCAGCGGCGACAAGCTGCTGGGCCAGGTCGCTCTCCATCCCCAGGGGACGCACCCGCGCCAGCAGCAGACCGTCACGGCTGCCCATGGGCATCAGGTTGACCCTCTGACGTCGGCGCAACTGATGGCGCAGCAGGTCGACCGCCTCTGCCTCCCGCCCGACGATGGGTTCGGCGCAGGCCAGGCGGACGCTGTAGGTGCGGTTGTGATCACCGATCAGCAGCAGATCGGCCTCACGCACCTGCAGCACTTCGGCGGCCCGGGCAGCGGCGGGCCACAGCAGCAGCAGCGTCAGCAGCAGGGGCAACCACAACCGTCGTCCCATCAGAGGCGGGAACCGCAGTGGGAACAGAACAGGTGCTCACTGGGGTTGTCGTGGTGACAGGCGCCACAGATCCGCCGCTCGCTGAGCGCCAGTTCAGGATGGCTGGGCAGACCCACCATCTGGGCATTGCTCTTGCCGGGGGGCACCATCGGGTAGCAGTTCTCGTTGCGGCGCACCCGCACATCCACCAGCACCGGACCGGGATGGGCCAGGGCCTCGGCCAGCCCCGTCGACAGATGCCGGCGGTCACTGATCTGCACCCCCCGCACGCCGAAGGCCTCGGCCAGCTGAACGAACTCGGGCATGCCCTGGCTCATGTCGGACGCTGAATAGCGCTCGCCGTAGAAGCTCTCCTGCCACTGGCGCACCATCCCCTGCCAGCCGTTGTTGATGATGATCACCTTCACCGGCAGCCCGTAGTGGGCCACGGTGCCCAGCTCCTGGATGTTCATCAGGATGCTGGCGTCGCCAGCGACGCAGATCACCTGCTCCCCCGGCAGGGCCACCTGGGCCCCGAGGGCGGCCGGCAGGCCGTAGCCCATCGTGCCGAGGCCGCTGCTGCTGATCCAGCGTCGTGGTCCGTTGTGCAGGTACTGGGCAGCCCACATCTGGTGCTGCCCCACATCGGTGGTCACCACCGCCGAACCCGCGAGGTCCTGCAGGGCGAGCATCACCTCCTGGGGGGCGATCTCCCCCTCGGGCGTCGGCACCGTCAGGGGGTAGCGCCGGCGCCACTCATTGATGCGCTCCAGCCAGGCGGCCGTGCGGTGCTCGTGGCTGTCGGCTGCTGAGGCCTCGAGCAGGGCCTGCAGGGCCAGTCGCACATCGGCGACGATGCCGACGTCGGGGGAGCGGTTCTTGCCCACCTCGGCGGCATCGATGTCGATGTGGATCACCCGCGCCCGCGGGGCGAAGGTGTCCAGGCGGCCGGTGACGCGGTCGTCGAAACGCGCCCCGGCGGCGATCAGCAGATCGCAGTCGGTGACCGCGAAGTTGGCATAGGCGGTGCCATGCATGCCGAGCATGCCCACTGACAGGGGATGGCACTCGTCGAAGGCCCCCTTGCCCATCAGGGTGGTGGTGGTGGGCAGGGCGAAGCGTTCGGCAAGGGCATGGACCTCGCCATGGGCCCCCGCCGCGATGGCGCCACCGCCCACATACAACAGCGGCCGCCGCGCCTCGCGGATCAGGGTGAGGGCCTCCGCGACCGCCTCCGGCCGTGGTGGCGTGGGCAGCTGGAAGCCGGCGGGCACCACCGATCCCGGTTCCACCGGCACGTAATGAAAGCGCTCGGTGCCCACATCCTTGGGCACATCGATCAGCACCGGCCCGGGCCGGCCGCTGGCGGCGATCAGGAAGGCCTCGGCGACGATGCGACCGATGTCGGCCGGGTCGCGCACCACCCAGGAGTGTTTGACGATCGGCAGGGTGATGCCGAAGATGTCGGTCTCCTGGAAGGCATCGGTGCCGATGGCGGCCCGCCCCACCTGGCCGGTGATGACGACCATGGGCACCGAGTCCATCTGGGCGGTGGCGATGCCGGTCACCAGGTTGGTGGCGCCGGGGCCCGAGGTGCCGAAGCAGACCCCGACCCGTCCGGTGGCGCGGGCATAGGCATCGGCAGCATGGGCACCGCCCTGCTCGTGGCGCACCAGGATGTGCTGCATCCAGCCCCGCCGCTCGGCGAGCAGCAACTCGTCGTAGATGGGGAGGATCGCTCCTCCCGGGTAGCCGAAGATGTGCTGCACGCCGTGACGGTGCAGCGCATCCATCAGCGCATAGGCCCCTGACACCTCGCCCGGCAGCTCCAGGGCGGGGGCAGCGGTGCTTGCGGTGGCGAGCGTCACGGCGTCGTCCCGATGCGTTGGATTGATCAACAACTTAGGGGCTCACCTGACTGGCCGCCATGGCCCTGAGAATGCGGCCCGGATCAAGCCATTCGCCCCGGTAACGCATGCCCCAGTGCAGGTGCGGACCGGTGGTGTGGCCGGTGAGCCCCACATGGCCGATGCGCTCCCCGAAGCGCACCATCTGGCCGCTGCGCAGCTGCACGGGGCCGCTGCGGTACACGCCGCCGCTGACGCTGCCGTGCAGATGGCAATAGATGTGGTCGTAGGCCCCGGAACTGACCACCACACCGATGCCGCAGGCGCTGTCATCAATGATCTCGACCACCTGCCCCCGCCACCAGCTGCGCACCGGACTGCCGAGGGGAGCCGCGATGTCGAGGCCGTTGTGCAGCCTGGGGGCAGCGCCATCGAGGCTGCGGGGGCCGTAATGGCTGGTGTAGGCCTGGAAGTTGGCCACGGGAAACACCCCCAGACGCCAGCGGCGGTCGGCCTGGGCGGGACCGATGGAGGCCAGCAGCAGACCGGCCCCCAGCAGCGGCGGGATCAGGCGCTGCATGGCGTTCAGAGCAGACCGAGGGCGTGCAGCGGGCCCCGGCCGCTCAACAGCTCCAGCAGGAAGGCCGAGAAGCCCAGCATCGCCAGGCGGCCGTTCCAGACCTCCGAACTGTTGTTCCAGCCCCAGACCCATTTCTCCTGGGGGTACAGCTTGGTGCGGGCCGGCAGGGCCGCCGCCTGCTCCAGGTCAACCTCGGGGCCGGCCAGGGAGGCCTGCACCAGATCCGCCAGACCGGCAATGAAGGTGGGGTCGGTGTCGAGGGCCGGCACCCGCCGGAAGTTGGCCACACCGGCCTCGGTGGCGATGTGGCGGTACTCGATGTCGATCTCCTCGAGGGTCTCGATGTGCTCACTCACGAAGCTGATCGGCACCACCACCAGCTCCTGCACCCCGCCGGCGCCCAGGTCCTGCAGGGCCTCCTCGGTGTAGGGGCGCAGCCATTCCACGGGGCCGACGCGGCTCTGGTAGGCCAGGGTCCAGGCATTGCCGCGGCCGAGGCGCTCCATGATCAGGTCCGCACAGGCCTCGATCTGCCGCTGGTAGGGATCCCCTGCCTCATCGACGTAGCTGCGCGGCACGCCATGGGCGCTGAAGAACACATGGGCCCGGGCCGGGTCGTGGCAGGCATCCAGTTCCCGGCTGATCAGCTGGGCCATGGCCTGCAGATAGCCCGGGTGGTCGTACCAGCTGCGGATGGCCCGCAGGGGGAGGCGGGCGAAGCTGGCATCGGCCTGGCGCAGCCGCTGCAGCTCCCGGAAGCTGGAGCCGCTGGTGCTGATCGAGAACTGGGGATACAGGGGCAGCACCACCACCTGGTCGATGGCATCGGCCTTCATGTCGGCCACGGCCGATTCGGTGAAGGGATGCCAGTAGCGCATGGCCACATAGGTGGTGGCCTCCACCCCCCGCTGGCGCAGCACGCTCTGCAGCTCCCGGGCCTGCTGGTCGGTGATGCGGCGCAGGGGGGAACCGCCACCGATCGAGCGGTAGGCCTCCTGGGAACGGCGGCTGCGCAGGGTGCTGATCAGCCAGGCCAGCGGTTTCTGCAGGGCCGGAATCGGCAGCCGGATGATCTCCGGATCTGCAAAGAGGTTGTAGAGGAAGGGCCCCACATCCTGGATGCGCTCGGGCCCCCCCAGGTTCAGCAGCACCACGCCGACCCGGCCCATGGCCCCACGATCCTCTGTTTCGCGCCAGAGCCTAACCGCCGGCCCTGGCCGACCGCCCTCGGGCGGGATACCGTCCGGCCCATGGCGGTCGACGGCGAGCTGCAACGCATCAACGAGGGCCTGCGGCAGGCGGGGCTGAGCCTGCGGCTCGAACGCCGCGGCGGCCGGCTGGGGCTGCGCGGGCCCCTGCCCCGGCGGGATGGTGGCGAAGGACTGAGAACCCAGCGCCTCAGCCTTGGCCTCCCCGCCGACGCCACCGGCCTGGCCGAGGCCCTGCGGCAGCTGCACCGCATCGAAGCCCAGCTGGCGGCCGGCGTGTTCCGCTGGCAGACGGTGGCCGCAGCCCCTCCCCCGGCCAGGGCCAGCGACCCGCTCGACGGCCCCCTTGACGATTTCGAGCGCAGCTTCTTCGACGATCCACGCCGGCGCCGCTCCCTCAGCGGCGGACGCAGCACCTGGACGGCGGCGTATCTGCCCTATCTGCGCCGGCTGCGCCACGAAGGTCGAGGCCAGCCCCTGTCGTCCGGCCTCCTGCAGCAGGTGCTCGCCACCTATCCACCGGCCAGCCGTTCCCGCCAGCAGTGCGGCCTGGTGCTGGGCCTGCTGGCCCGCCAGGAGGGCCTGGCCCTGCCCGATGACTGGCGGGAGCAGGCCGCCGGCTACGGCCTGCATCGGGCCCGCTTCCGGGCCGTCCCCAGCGATGGAGCCATCCTCGAGGCGGTGGTGGCCATTCCCAACCCGGCCTGGCGCCTGGCCTACGGCCTGATGGCCACCTACGGGCTGCGCAACCACGAAGTGTTCTACGCCGACTTCTCCGATCTGGCCCCCCGGGGGGAGAAGGTGCTGCGGGTGCTGCCCACCACCAAGACCGGCGAACACCAGGTGTGGCCCTTTCTGCCCGACTGGGTCGACCGCTTCGGCCTGGGCGCCCTCGCCGATGACCCCGGGCGCCTGCCGGCCGTGTGCACCGACCTGCGGCGCACGACGCTGCAGCAGGTGGGACGGCGGGTGGCCGAACAGTTCCAGCGCTATGACCTGCCCCTCGCCCCCTACGATCTGCGCCACGCCTGGGCGTTGCGGACGATCCACCTGGGCCTGCCCGACACCGTCGCCGCCCGGATGATGGGCCACTCCGTGACCATTCACACCCGCACCTACCACCACTGGATCACCCGCCGCGATCAGCAGCGGGCCGTGGACGACGCCCTCGGACGGCGCAGCGCCTGATGGCCGGTGGTCCCCTGCGCCGGCTGGCCTACCGCCACCGCTGGATCTACGACAGCGTCACCGCTGTGTCGTCGCTGCCCCTGGGGGGACCGGCGCGGCTGCGGCGATTGGCGGCCGACTGGCTGCTGGCGGCGCTGCCGCCGGGGGCGCGGGTGCTCGATCTCTGCTGTGGCTCGGGGGAGGCCGCTGCACCGTTGCTGGCCGCCGGCGCCCAGGTGACGGGTCTCGACATCGCCCCGCGGGCGCTGGAGCTGGCGGGCCGGCGCCATCCGACCCTGACGCTGGTGCAGGGCCTGGCCGAGGATCCGCCCCTGGCCCCCGCCAGTTTCGACGGCATCCAGCTCAGCCTGGCCCTGCACGAATTCCCGGACCAGGAACGCCGCCAGCTGCTGCGGGCCGCCCGTCGGCTGGTCAGCCCCGGCGGCCGCCTGGCCCTGGTGGATCTGCATGCGGCCGGTCCCCTCATGCACCTGCCGCAGCAGCTGTTCTGCAGCCTGTTCGAAACCGAGACCGCCACGGCCTTTCTGGCCCTCGACCTGGGGCAGGAGCTGCAGAGTTGCGGCTGGAGGCCCCTGCGCCACGAGCTGCTGGCCGGTGGGGCTCTGCAACGATGGCTGGCGGAGCCGCTGCCGCCGCCATGACCCGTTCGGAGGCCGAAGCCCACCGCCTGCGCATGCAGCGACGCCAGCAGGTGCAGCACCAGCGCCTCCAGGAACGCACGGTCGAAAAAGGTCTGCTGCTGGTGCACACCGGCGACGGCAAGGGCAAGACCACCGCCGCCCTCGGCATGGTGTTGCGCACCCTCGGCCACGGGGAGCGGGTGGCCGTGGTGCAGTTCATCAAAGGGGCCTGGGAGCCGGGCGAAGCCCTGGCCCTGCGGCGGTTTGACGACCTGCTGGTCTGGCGTGCCCTCGGCGGGGGCTTCACCTGGGAGACCCAGGATCTGGACCGCGACCGGGAGCTGGTGGGCCAGGCCTGGCAGGAATCCCTCACGCATCTGCGGGATCCGGAGGTGCAGCTGGTGCTGCTCGATGAACTCAACGTGGCCCTGCGGCTCGGTTATATCGCCGTGGAGGAGGTGCTGGCCGGGCTTGCAGAACGTCCGCCGGGCACCCATGCCGTGGTGACCGGCCGCGGGGCACCGGCCGCCCTGATCGAACGGGCCGACCTGGTCACCGAGATGACCCTGGTGCGCCATCCGTTCCGAGAACAGGGTGTCAAGGCCCAGAAGGGCATCGAGTTCTGATCGCGGCGGGGGCGGCTCAGGCCAGGCCAGGTCAGGCCAAGTCAGGGTCGTGGTTCAGGAGCCAGATCCCCTGAGTCAGCACCGACAGGCCGCTGACCAGCAGCGCCAGATGCACCTCCGGTTGACTCCACCCCCCGGGAACCTCGGTGGCCCGGCCAAGGGCCGAAAGGGTGAGCCGAGCCATGACCGCACTGTGGCTGGATGGCGCCAAGGTCCCCGGGCGACTGGCCTGATGCAACCGGAGCCCCGCGGCTGCGGCAAGTCTTCGCCGCAGCCAGGACCGCACCGGTGGAGGCTGCTACGGTGCGGCCGACCGCGTTCGACCATGGCGTACAGGCGGGTTCTGCTCAAGCTGAGTGGTGAGGCCCTGATGGGCAGCCAGAGCTACGGCATCGATCCTCTGATCGTGAAGGGCATCGCCACCGATGTCGCCGCTGTGGTGCAGGCCGGCACCCAGCTGGCGATCGTCGTGGGCGGGGGCAACATTTTCCGGGGCCTCAAGGGCGCCGCCATGGGCATGGAGCGGGCCACCGCCGACTACGTCGGCATGCTGGCCACAGTGATGAATGCCATCGCCCTGCAGGATGCCCTTGAGGCCGCTGGCGTCCCCACCCGGGTGCAGACCGCCATCGCCATGCAGGAGCTGGCCGAGCCCTACATCCGTCGGCGGGCGATCCGCCATCTGGAGAAGGGCCGGGTGGTGATCTTCGGAGCCGGCAGCGGCAACCCGTTCTTCACCACCGACACCACCGCCGCCCTGCGGGCCGCCGAGGTCGGCGCCGACGTGATCTTCAAGGCCACCAAGGTCGATGGGGTGTACGACCGTGATCCGGTCCAGCACCCCGATGCCGAGCGCTATGACACCCTCACCTTCCAGCAGGTGCTCAACGGTGAACTGGGGGTGATGGACGCCACGGCCATCGCCCTCTGCAAGGACAACGCCATTCCGATCGTCGTCTTTGATCTGTTCGGCCCCGGCAACATCGGTCGGGCCGTCGCCGGCGAGACCATCGGCACCCGCATCACCCCCGCCTGATCCCGCACGACCATGGACATCGAAGCCAGCATGCGCAAATCGCTGGAGGCCACCCAGCGCACGTTCAACACCATCCGCACCGGTCGTGCCAACCCATCGCTGCTCGATCGCATCGTGGTCGAGTACTACGGCAGCGAATCAGCCCTGAAGGCCCTGGCCACGATCACGGCGCCCGACTCCCAGACCATCCAGATCCAGCCGTTCGACCGCAGTTCAATGGCGGCCATCGAGAAGGCGATCGCCACCAGTGACCTGGGCCTCACCACCAACAATGACGGCAAGGTGGTGCGGATCAACATCCCACCACTCACCGAAGAACGCCGCAAGGAGCTGTGCAAGCTGGCCTCCCGCTACGCCGAGGAGGGCAAGGTGGCCCTGCGCAACATCCGCCGCGAGGCCATTGATCAGATCAAGAAGCAGGAGAAGGATGGAGAACTGTCCGAAGACCTGAGCCGCGACGAGCAGGACCGCATTCAGAAACTCACCGACCGTTCCATCGTCGAACTCGAGAAGCTTCTGGCCGACAAGGAAGCTGACATTCTCAAGGTGTGACCCACGACGTTGCCGTCGTCGGTGCCGGTGCCGCCGGAGCCGCCACCGCCGTGCATCTGGCCCTGCGGGGTCGCTCAGTCATCCTCATCGACAGCCTGACGGCCCCCCGCCACAAGCCCTGCGGCGGCGGCATGGCCGCCTCGGTGCAGCGCTGGTTCCCCTTTCCGCTGACACCGGCGGTGGAGGGGGTGATCAACCGGGTGCGCTTCACCTGGTGCCTCGGGGATCCGGTGCTGGCCGACCTGCCCGGTGAGGCACCGTTCTGGATCGTGCGCCGGGACCGTTTTGACACCTTCCTCGCCGACAGGGCGAGCGAGGCCGGTGCCGACCGCCTCGAGGGGTGGCAGGTGCAGGAGGTGCGCCGGGCTGACCAAGGCTGGGAGCTGCAGCTCAGCGATGGCCAGGGCAGCCGTCAGCTGCGCAGCCGTTCCCTGGTGGTGGCCGACGGCTCCCGTGGCGGCCTGGCCCAGCGCCTGGGCCTCGGGGATCCGCAACCGCGGCTGGTCTCGTGTCTGGCGGTGGAGGCCGACGGTCCGGTGGAGCATCCGAACCAGTCGTGTTTCGAATTCGGCCTCGTGCGTTACGGCTTCTGCTGGTGCTTCCCCCGCCCCGGGGGTTACACCATCGGCGTCGGCACCCTGGTGGGCCGCGAACAGACCGATCACAACGCCGTGGTGGATCAGCTGCTGCCGGCCCTGGGCCTGCCGGTCGATGCCGGCATACGACGCCCCTGGCTGCAGCGCCTCTGGAACGGCCATCACCGTCTCCACGGCAACGGGGTCGTTGCGGTCGGTGATGCCGCCTCCCTGGCGGATCCATTCCTGGCCGAAGGGCTGCGGCCCGCCCTGCTGTCGGGCTGTCGCGCTGCCGAGGCCCTCGACCACTGGCTGGCGGGGGAGCCGGAGGCCCTGGCGGGCTACAGCCGGCGGTTGCGTCAGGAGTGGGGGGAATCGATGGCCTGGGGACGACGGATCGGCCAGGTCTTCTACCGCCTGCCCCGGGTGGGATATCAGCTGGGGATCAAGCGTCCCACCGCGCCCCAGCGCATCGCCCAGATCCTCAGCGGCGAGATGGGCTACGGCGACATCGCCCAGCGGGTGATCCGCCGGCTGGGGGGCGGGCTGCTGGGGGGCGGAGGCGGGGCCTGATGGCCCTGCTGCCCTGTCCCCTCGACGCCGGCTGGGAGGTGGTGCAGCAGCAGGTGCTGCCCCGCAGCAGCGCCGACGGTCGCCCCCTCGGCGGCTTCTCGGCGGTGCTGGCCGAATCCCCCAGGGGGCCCCTGTGGCTGCTCAGTGATGCCCCCGAGCCCTTCACCGTCGTGCTCGAAGGGCAGGGCCAGCCGCCACGGCTGCAGTGGCAACCCCTGGCACCCCAGCCGCTGCAGGGGGTGCCGCCGCGGCCCTTCGATGGCGAGGCCCTGGTCACGACCCGGGGTTCGACGGGCCAGCGCTGGTGGATGGCCAGCGAAGGACGGTTGAACCCGGAACAGCCGGCCGAACTGCTCCAGCTGGGAAAGCCGTCGACGGTCGACGGCTTCAGGCTGCTGGGCCGCACCCCCCTGCCGGAGGAGTGGCAACCGCAGCCGGGCCGCGGCCTCCGCCCCAACGGAGGTCCGGAAGCCCTCGTGCCCCTGCCCGGAGAACGGCTGCTGATCGCTGCCGAAGCACCGCTGCAGCAGGATCCGCCCGATCGGCTGCGGCTGTTGCTGGCCGACACCCGCGGGGGGGTCCGCTTCCAGCCCCTGGGCGCGACCCTGGCCTTCCGCCCCGCCATCGGCGCCGAAGCCCACTGGGGCCTCACCGAACTGGTCGCTCTGCCGGGGGGACGGCTGCTGGCGCTCTGGCGGGGCTACGCCCCCCCCGACCGCTGGTGGACCCACCTGGAACTGCTGCCGGCACCGGCACTGCGTGGGGCCCCGACCGGCCCGCTGTCACCCCTGGCGGTCTGGGATCTGCAGGCCGAGGGACTGGCGGCCGACAACTGGGAGGCGATGGCCCCCGGCCCCCCGTTGCCGGGGGACCGGGGCAGCTTCTGGATGGTGAGCGACGACAACTTCAACCCCCTGCAGGCGAACCGGGTGGCCCTGATCGCCCCCCGGCGACAGCCGGGGTGCCAGGGCCCCTGAGGGACCGAAGCGATGCCTCAGCGGGCCGTCGCCAGGGCCGCCCCGAGACCGGCCCTCACGTCCTCGGGCTGCAGACGGCCATCGCGGTCGGCATCGAGGGCATCGAAGACCGCATCGCTGCCCAGCCATTCCTCACGGGTGATGCAGCCATCACCATCGAGGTCGTTGAGCAGAAAGATCTCCTGGGCCGCGTGGGTAAAGGCCGCTCCCCCCTCCAGCACCGCAAGCCGGTGGGCGAGCTGGGCCTCGAGGGTCTCGATGGCCTTGCTGAAGCCCTGGATGCCTTCGCTGAGCTTCTCGTGGGCCATGGTGTCGTCGGCCATCATCCGGTCGAACAGCTCCCGGTCCATGCTGATGCGTGCCTCGCTGGCGGCGGGGTTGGCGGCATCGAGGCGACGCACGAGTTCCCCCTCGCCCTGCCGCAGCTGGTCGAGCAGGGTCGGCGAAATGGTCAGCAGATCGCAGCCGGCGAGTTCAACAATCTCGTCCATGTTGCGGAAGCTGGCCCCCATCACCTCGGTGCGGTAGCCGTGGGTCTTGTAGTAATTGAAGATCTTCGTCACCGAGACCACGCCGGGATCTTCGGGTCCGGGGTAGCTGTCGCGGCCGGTGCTCTTCTTGTACCAATCAAGGATGCGACCGACGAACGGGGAGATCAGGGTCACCCCCGCTTCGGCGCAGGCCACGGCCTGGGCGAAACCGAAGAGCAGGGTCAGGTTGCAGTGGATGCCGTCCTTTTCGAGCTGTTCGGCAGCCTTGATGCCCTCCCAGGTGGAGGCGATCTTGATCAGCACCCGCTCCTTGGCGATGCCGGCATCCCGGTAAAGACCGATCAGCTTGTGGGCCTTGGCGATGGTGGCTTCGGTGTCGTAGCTGA
>CAMASU010000012.1 GCA_945861105.1 Synechococcus sp. UW140 | reverse complement strand
TCAGCGGCGGCGGCCGCTGCTCAGCAGCAGCCCGGCCAGCAGACCCACGCCGGCGGCGATGCCCACCGCCAGCAGCGGCTGCTCACGGACCGGTTTCTCGAGCTTGGGCCGCAGGTTGCTGTTCAGGTCATCCAGCAACTGCTCCAGCTGTTCCTCCAGGGGCTGCAGGCTGTCGCCCAGTCGCCGGCCCTGCTCCCCGGCCACCCCCAGGAACCCCACCAGCTGCTCGCGGATGGCGCCGGCGGTGCGCCCGGTCTGGTCCGAGATCACCGTCACCACCTCGTCGAGGCTGCCGCGGGTGCTGGCCAGCGCCTCCTGGGCCACCTGCGGCCATTCGTGCTGGATGCGGGGCAGCAGTTCGCCGAAGCGTTCCCGGAAGCGGTCACCCACCTGGGTGAGGGCGGACTGGTCCATGGTGTGGGGCTGCAAAGCACTCTTGCCTTCAAGCTATGCATGCCCTGGCGCTTCGGCAGCAGGGGAACCGAACTTCGTGGGGCCACCGGATGGTCAGCCTCCCTTCTCCCCTTGTGGTCTGCGGCACCATCGCTACGCTCAGCAGTGAGGTCTGCGGGCGCCGGCCAGCCTGATCCCGTTGGTTCACATCAATCAGGTCAGCCTCAGCCACTTCAAGTCGTTCGGCGGCACGGTCACCATCCCTCTCGAGCCGGGGTTCACGGTGGTCACCGGCCCCAACGGTTCCGGCAAGAGCAACATCCTTGACGGCATCCTGTTCTGTCTCGGCCTGGCCAGCAGCCGTGGCATGCGGGCTGACCGGCTTCCCGACCTGATCAACAGCGCCATCCTGCGCGAGGGGCGTGCCGCCGAAACCAGCGTCACGGTGCGTTTCGACCTGGGGGACTGGGCGCCCGACCCCGCCGAGGAGGGCCTCGAAGCGCCCGCCGAAGGTCCCTGGATCCAGGCCGGCCAGCGGGAGTGGTCGGTCACCCGGCGGCTGCGGGTCGCCCCCGGGGGCACCTACAGCAGCACCTATTTCGCCGAAGGCCAGCCCTGCACCGCCCAGCAGCTGCAGACCCAGCTGCGGCGCCTGCGGGTCGACCCCGAAGGCAGCAACGTCGTCATGCAGGGCGATGTCACCCGCATCGTGTCGATGAGTCCCCGGGAGCGGCGCGGCATCATCGATGAGCTGGCGGGGGTGGCCCTCTTTGATGGGCGCATCGCCCAGGCCCGCGCCAAGCTCGATGAGGTGCAGGAGCGTCAGGAACGCTGCCGCATCGTCGAGACCGAACTGCACACCACCCGCGCCCGCCTCGACCGCGACGCCCAGCGCGCCCGCCTATACCAGAGCCTCCGCAGCCAGCTGCAGCAGGGCCGCCTGCAGGAGCAGCTGCTGCGGGTCGAGGAGGGGCGCCGCCAGCGCCAGGCCCTGGCCGATCAGCTGCAGCAGCTGGATCACCGTCGCCTGGAGCTCGACGAAGCCCTGCTGAGGGATGGTCAGGCGGTCGAGGTCGCCGCCGCCACCCTTGCCCAGCTGCAGCAGGAGGTGCGTTCCCTCGGCGAAGAACAGCTGCTGCAGGCGCAGGGTGAACTGGCGGGCCTCGACAGTGCCGACCGCGAGCGGCAACGGCGCCAGGACCGGCTGCAGCAGGATCAGAGCACCCTGGAGACCGAACGGGGTCAGCAGCGCCGCACCCGTCAGGAGCTGCAGCAGCAGCGCCAGGAGCTGCAGTCCACCGCCGTCGACCCGGCCCTGGCCCAGGCGGAGGCCGACACCCGTGCCGCCGCCGCCGCTGTCGACCTGAGTCGCCGCCGTCTGGCCGAGGTGGCGGGTCGCTCCGGGGCCTGGTTCGACGATGATCAGCGCCGCCGCCAGCGCCTGCGCGAGCTCGAGGCCGACCTGGAACCGCTCCGCGCCGAAGCGGTGCAGGCCGAGGAACGGCGCCATCAGGAGCACGACCGCCTGGCCGAGCTCGCCACCGAAGTCGAGGTCGAAGGCCAGCGCCTCGGGCAGGCGCGGCAGCAGCGTGAGGGGCTCGAACAACGCTGGCGTGAGGCCCAGCGGGCCGCCGAGGCCGCCCGCGAGGTGGTGCGGGAACGGGCCGAAACCCTTGCCTTGCAGCAGCGCACCCGCTCTCGCCTGGAGCAGGAGCAGCAGCAGCTCGAGCGCGAGATCGCCCGCCTTGACAGCCGTCGCGAGGTGCTGCAGGAAAGCCGCGGCACCGGTGCCCTGCGCCTGTTGCTCGAGGCCGGACTGGAGGGGATCCATGGCCCCGTGGCCCAGCTGGCCGAAGTGGAGGAACGGTTCCGGGTCGCCCTGGAGGTGGCCGCCGGTTCGCGGCTCGGCCAGGTGGTGGTCGACGACGACGGCATTGCCGCCCGCGCCATCGCCCTGCTCAAGAGCCGGCGGGCCGGCCGGCTCACGTTCCTGCCCCTCAACCGCCTGCGGGCCGGTGGCGGCGGCGGCGGTGCCCTCGACCGCGGTGCCCCGACCGCTGCCCCCGGCTGCCTCGGCCGTGCCGTTGATCTGCTGTCGTTCGAGCCCGTCTACGGCGACGTCTTCCGCCATGTCTTCGGCGACACCCTGGTCTATGCCGACCTGGAGCAGGCCCGCCGGGCCATGGGCCGCCAGCGCCTCGTCACCCTCGAGGGCGATCTGCTGGAGCGCAGCGGTGCCATGACCGGCGGCAGCCTGCAGCAGCGGGGGGACCGGCTGGGGTTCGGTCGGGTGGCGGAGGGGGATGCGGCTGAGCCCCTGCGGCAGCGGCTGCTGGAGCTGGGCGAAACCCTGCTGGCGGTGCGTCGCAGCGAGGCCGACGATGGCCGCGGCCTTGAACAGGCCCAGGCCGCCACGGCGACCCTGCGTCAGCAGGAGGCCGCTCTGCAGGCTGAGCACGACGCTGCCCTGCGGGCCCTGCAACCCCAGGAGCAACGGCTGGCGACCCTCGAGCAGCGCCATCGCCGCAGCCACGAGCTGCTGGCCGCCGAAGCCGATCGTCTCGAGGACCTGGCCCGGCGGTTGCAGCCGTTGGAAGAGGAACGCGGCGCGCTGCTGGCCGCGGCCGACCACGACCCAGGTGCCGCCGCCGGTGGCCAGTGGCAGCAGCTGCAGCAGGCCCTGGAACAGGCCGAGGCGGTGCTGGCTGAGGCGCGCCAGCGCCAGGAGGCCCTCCAGGACCAGGGGCGCCAGCGGGCCCTGACCCTCACCCGGGTGCTCAGCCAGCTCGAAGGTCTCGAGGCGGAGGGGCAGCGTCTGCAGGGCCGGGCCGAGACCCTGGAGGCCGAGGCCCGGGAGCTGACCGAGCGGCGGCAGCACGACCAGCAGCAGCGGGCGCTCCTCGAGCAGCGGCTGGCCGAGCTGCATGAGCGTTTCGGTGAGCAGCGGCGGCAGCGGGATGCCGCCGAGACCGCCCTGGCCGGCCTGCGGCAGCAGCAGCAGCAGCGGGGCTGGGAACTCACCCAGCTGGGCGAACGCCGCCAGTCCCTGGAGGAGGAGCAGCGCCGGCTTGAGCAGCGCCTGGACCAGGAGGAGCAGGCCCTGCCCGATCCCCTGCCGGAGGTGCCCGCTGAGGTGCGGGAGGCAGGCCTGGAGGTGCTGGGCCGCCAGCTCGACGATCTGCAGCGCCGGATGGAGCAGCTCGAGCCGGTCAACATGCTGGCCCTCAGCGAACTCGAGCAGCTCGATGCCCGCCTGGCGGAACTGGCCGAACGGCTGGAGGTGCTCGACAGCGAGCGCCAGGAGCTGCTGGTGCGCGTTGAGACCGTGGCCACCCTGCGCCAGGAGGCCTTCCTTGAGGCCTTCCGCGCCGTTGATGGCCATTTCCGCAGCATCTTCGCCGGCCTCTCCGATGGGGAGGGGCATCTGCAGCTCGACAACACCGAGGATCCGCTGGAGGGTGGCCTCACGCTTGTGGCCCATCCCCGCGGCAAGGCGGTGCGGCGGCTCGCCTCCATGTCCGGCGGTGAGAAGTCGCTCACCGCCCTCAGTTTTCTGTTCGCGCTGCAGCGTTTCCGCCCCTCTCCCTTCTATGCCCTCGACGAGGTCGACAGCTTCCTCGACGGTGTCAACGTCGAGCGCCTGGCGGCCCTGATCGCCCGCCAGGCCACCGAAGCCCAGTTCGTGGTCGTGAGCCATCGGCGGCCAATGATCGCCGCCAGCCGCCGCACCATCGGTGTCACCCAGGCCCGCGGTGCCCACACCCAGGTGGTGGGCATGCCCACGGCGGCCTGACCCGGCGGCGATCCTGCGACACAATGGCCTGATCAAGAATTCAGGCCTTGCAGGCGCCGACCCCACCCGAAGCCCCCCAGCCCCCCTCCGACCGCCTCTGGCTGCGTTCGGAACTGATGGGCACCCAGGTGATCACCCGCGACAGCGGCCGTCGGCTGGGGGTCGTCGGCGAGGTGGTGGTCGACATCGACCGCCGGGAGGTGGTGGCCCTGGGCCTGCGGGACAACCCCCTCACCCGTTTTCTTCCCGGCCTTCCCCGCTGGATGCCCCTGGACCGCATCCGCCAGGTGGGGGATGTGATCCTGGTCGATTCGGTCGATTCCCTCGCGGAACGTTTCGATCCCGACCGCTACAGCCGGGTGATCAACTGCCAGGTGATCAGCGAATCCGGCGAGCAGCTCGGACGGGTGCTGGGGTTCAGCTTCGACATCGAGACCGGTGAACTCACGACCCTCGTCATCGGGGCCATCGGGGTGCCGCTGCTCGGGGAAGGCATCCTCAGCACCTGGGAGCTCACGGTGGACGAAATCGTCAGCTCAGGTCCTGACCGGATCATTGTCTATGAAGGTGCCGAGGAGAAGCTCAAGCAGCTCAGCAGTGGCCTGTTCGAGAAGCTCGGCATCGGTGGTGCCGGCCTTGAACGCGAGGAGCGCGAGCGGTACCGCCTCAATCCGGTGCCCGTCGAGAACCAGTTGCCTGCCGGCGAACCCAGCGTCCAGGAGCAGCGGCGCCTGCGGGCCGCCGAAGCCGAACGCTTCGCCCCTGAAGAAGAGCTCGAATACCTCGAGGTGGAACGGCCCCGGGTGAGCCGTGAGCCACGGCGCCGGTATCTCGACGAGGACGAGGGGCCCCTCGACGTGGAGGCCGAACCCCTCGAACCCCGTGGCCGATCAGCCGATCGCCCGCGGACCCGTCCACCCCTTGATGACGACCCCTGGGCCTGAGCCGGGGAGGCTCAGTCCTGGGGTCTGAAGTCAAGCGATGCCGAATTGACGCAGAACCGCTCCCCCGTGGGGGCGGGGCCGTCGTTGAACACATGGCCCAGGTGAGAATCGCAGCGGCGGCAGCGGATCTCCACCCGCCGCATGCCGTGGCTGCTGTCCTCGTGGCGGCTGATGGCCTCTGGGTTCACCCCTTCCCAGAAGCTGGGCCAGCCCGACCCCGAGTCGTATTTGCTGTCGGACAGGAACAGGTCGGCACCGCAGCAGATGCAGGCGTAGGTGCCGCGACCCTTGTGGTTCCAGTAGACCCCCGTGAAGGCCCGCTCCGTGGCCCCTTCCCGTGTGACCTTGTACTGCTCCGGCGTCAGCCGGCTGCGCCACTCCTGCTCCTGCGCTTCGGTCAGGGTCGAACGCTCATCATCGGGGGTCATGGCCGCTGCCGCCTGGTGTTGCCACGTTAGGAACGCAGGCCCGCCGGCAGCAGATTCAGCACCAGGTCGGCCAGGCGATCCACAGCACCGGGCGACCCGCGCAGCTGGCCCAGTTCATCGCGCATCGTGGCCAGCCGCTCCGGGTGGGCCAGCCAGTCGTCGGCTTCGGCGGCGATGGCTTCGGGGGTGATCCGTCCCACCCGTTCGGGCACCACCGCCCGGCCGGCGCTGATGTTCGGCCACGACAGGAAGCCATGGTTCCGTAGCCGCCAGGCGGTCAGCGCTGCATTCAGCAGCCGCCGCACCAGCGGCAGGCGTGCCAGGACCCCCATGCCCCCATCCCAGGCCTGCATCACCTCAAGGTGCTGCGTGGGCACGATCACCAGCATCGGCACCCCCAGGGCGCCGAGTTCGGCGGTGTTGGCCCCCACGGTGGTCAGGGCCAGGCTGCATCGCCCCAGGGCCGCATGGGCCGGGTGGTCCAGCAACAGCAGCAGGCGCGTACCGCTGGCCGTTTCGAGCCATTCGCCCCCATCGGCCTCCAGCCGGCGGGGCACCTCGCTGCCGTAGATGCGGCTGAAGGGACTGGCGGGGCCTGCGTAGGCCATCAGTTCCTCCACGCTGGTGGTCGGGGCCACGGGCAGCACGAACTGCACCTCGGGGCGACGCCGCCGCAGTTCATCGGCGGCCCGCAGCAGAAAAGGCATCCCCACCAGCAGCTTGGCCCGCTTGGAGCCAGGCAGCACCGCCACCCAGGGGCCCCCCTGCAGGGGGGAGGCGCCGGCCCGCGCCGAGGCCGACACGTCGGCCATCAGGTCCCCCACCACCGTGCACCGCTCCTGCCAGCGATGGGCCAGCCGGCCGGCTGCCGCCGGTCCCATGGCAGCGATTCGATCGTTCCACTGCGGCCAGCGTGCCACCCATTCGGCATAGGTGAGGTGCCGGTAGCCCAGCCGGGCCGAGAGCAGCACGGTCCAGAACTGGTCGCCCCCCAGAAACACCACCACCCCCTGCTTCGGCCACGGGCCGTAGCGGCGGGGCCACAGCAGCAGACGCCAGAAGCGGCGGGCTGGCAGCACCCGCTCAAACAGACCCATGGCGGTGGCCACCCGGCCTTCGCTGCCATTGGCGTTGGGGCAGGGCACAAGCACCAGATGCAAGGCCAGGGCTGCCCCGGGCAGCCGCGGTCGCAGGGGAAGACGGTCGTGGAGCCGGCTGGCGAGGGGACGCACCCAGGTGCTCAGTTCCCCCGGACCGTTGCAGACGAGGAGGATGGCCGCCCCAGCATCGGGGGGCCTCAATTCACTCCTCAAGGGACGGGAGGGGGGGAAGGGGTTGCATGCGGATGGCGAGACTTGAACTCGCAAGACCGAAGTCACACGCCCCTCAAACGTGCGTGTCTACCAATTCCACCACATCCGCGTGGCTGCACCGATGCATCGGCACCTGGTCAGCATACCCCGCGGGGGGCGTCGTACGATCGCGCGCTGTGGAGGCCCGCTATGGCCATCGGCAAGCTCCTGATCGCCAACCGCGGGGAGATCGCCCTGCGCATCCTGCGCACCTGCCGGGAGCTGGGCATCGCCACCGTCGCCGTCCACAGCACCGTCGATCGCACGGCCCTGCACGTGCAGCTGGCCGATGAAGCCGTCTGCGTCGGGGATTCCCCCAGCAGCCGCAGCTATCTGAACATTCCCAACATCATCGCGGCCGCCACCTCCCGCGGGGCCGACGCCATCCATCCCGGGTATGGCTTCCTGGCTGAGAACGACCGCTTCGCCGAGATCTGCAACGCCCACGGTCTCACCTTCGTCGGGCCCTCCCCCGAGGCCATCCGCGCCATGGGCGACAAGTCCACCGCCAAGGCCACCATGCAACGGGTGGGGGTTCCCACAATCCCGGGCAGCGAGGGTCTGCTCGAGGATGCCGCCGAGGCCTCCCGCCTGGCGGCCTCCATGGGCTATCCGGTGATGATCAAGGCCACGGCCGGGGGCGGTGGCCGCGGCATGCGGCTGGTCCATCGGCCCGACGACCTGGAGGGTCTGTTCAAGGCGGCCCAGGGGGAGGCCGAGGCCGCCTTCGGCAATCCCGGCCTCTACATTGAGAAATTCATCGACCGGCCCCGCCACGTCGAGGTGCAGATCCTCGCCGACAGGTTCGGCACCGTGGTGCACCTGGGCGAACGGGACTGCTCCATCCAGCGGCGCCATCAGAAGCTGCTCGAGGAGGCCCCCTGTCCGGTGCTGGATGCCGACACCCGCCGGCGCATGGGCGATGCCGCCGTCGCCGCGGCCCGTTCGATCGGCTACGAGGGGGCCGGCACCGTCGAGTTTCTGCTCGACAGCAGCGGCGCCTTCTACTTCATGGAGATGAACACCCGCATCCAGGTCGAGCACCCCGTGACCGAAGTGGTCACCGGCATCGATCTGATCGCCGAGCAGCTGCGCATCGCTGCCGGTGAGCCCCTCACGCTCCGCCAGGAGGAGATCGTGCTGCGGGGCCATGCCATCGAGTGCCGCATCAATGCCGAAGATCCCCGCCACGGCTTCCGACCGTCACCAGGCACCATCAGCGGCTGGCTGCCCCCGGGCGGACCGGGGGTCCGCTTCGACAGCCACGTCTACACGGGCTATGAGATCCCGCCGTTCTATGACTCCCTGATCGGCAAGCTGATCGTCTGGGCCGAGGACCGACCGGCCGCCCTGCGACGGCTGCGGCGCGCCCTGTCGGAATGCGCTGTCATCGGGGTTCCCACCACCATCGAATTTCACCTGGCCCTCCTCGATCGCCCCGAGTTCCAGAGGGCGGAGGTGCACACCAAGTTCGTGGAGCAGGAGATGCTTCAGGACAAGCCCTGAGACGGCTCTGCCAGCAGCAGCAGCTGGCGTAGCAGCCCCTGCTGGCCCACCAGCAGTTCCCGCAGCAGGCTGATCAGGCCCACCCACACCACCGGTGTGACATCGACGCCGCCGATGGGGGCCAGCAGACGGCGGGTGGGGGCCAGCAGGGGTTCGGTGGGGGCACGCACCAGGGCCACCAGTGGGTTGTCGGCGTCCAGCTGGGGGTACCAGCTCAGGACGATGCGGAACACGAACAGCAGGGTCCAGAGGGCCAGCAGGACTCCCACCACGACCACAGCGCCCTGGAGCAGAGGCAGAGAGTCAGCTGTCACAAACTCCTAAGGGGTGCTCGGCCGATCCTAGGGACCGGTCCTGCCCCCGTAGGATGCCGCCACGGACGCAGGTGCCATGACCCCCTCTCTCGCCAATTTCCTCAACAGCCTCCTGGCGGGTGCCCTCATCGTGGTGGTGCCGATCACCGTCGCCATCATTCTGATCAGCCAGACCGACCGCCTCGACCGCAAGCTCTGAGCTTCGGCACCCCGGTCGGGCCGGCCTAGACTGCTTTCCATTCGGAAGCAGCGGCTTCCCCATCAGGCCCACGGAGGCCGTCCATGGTCAACGCCAGCCTCAACTGGGCCAGCATCGTCGGCATCGTGCTCGCCGTTGGTGGCACGCTCCTTTATTTCCTGCGCAGTTTCCGCCCAGCCCTGGCGCGGGACTATGACGTCTTCTTTGCTGCCGTGGGCCTGCTCTGCGGCGGCATCCTCTTTTTCCAGGGCTGGCGCCTCGACCCCATCCTTCAGTTCGGTCAGTTCCTTCTGGCTGCAACCACGGTGTTCTTCGCCTACGAGTCGGTGCGGCTCCGCAGTGTCACCACCGAGCAGGCACGCCGCTCCTCGTTTTTTGACGACGACGAACCTCTGCCTGAGCGCCCCCGGATGGATCGCTCCGAGTGGGGCCGGGAGCCACGGTTCGATGAGCCCCAGCCCCTGCGCCGTCGCATCCGTTCCAGGGTTGACGAGGAGGTCGACCAGGACGACGGCGATCGCGACTTCTACCGACCCCGCCGTCCCCAGCGACCGGCGATCCCTGAGCGGGCCCAGAGCCGGTCTGCCGGTGATGAGCGAGCTGATGACGGGGGCTCCCGTTACGACGGCCGCAGCCCTGCGGCCACGTCCCCCCGGCCTGATTTCGGCGCCCGCCGTCGCGACCGCGAGCAGCGGGAAGCCCGGGACGGTCGCTCCGGCCGTCCTGTCGCGAACGACGACCTGCCCCGCTCGAGCCGACGGCCCACCCGCGACCGGCCCGAGCCCGGCGTCCCCCAGGGCACGCCGATCACGGATGCCGAGTTCAGCCCTGTTGCGCCCCGCCCCCGGCCCCGTCCCTCGGGGGGCTCCAACCCCGACAACAGCAGCCGCTTCGACGACTGAACGCCGTGGACCGCCCGGTGCGGAATCCTGTCGCGATCCTGGCGCTTCTCTCGTTGGCCCTGCTGCTTGGCGCCTGTCAGCCTCCCCCTGCCCTGCCCGGAGAATCGGCTGACCAGGATCAGCCCGCCCTGAGCGGTGATGGACGATTGCTGGCCATGGTCGTTGACCAGGCCGGTCGCCCCAGTGTGCGGCTCGTTGAGCGTTCTACGGGACGCTCCCTGCCCCTGGGCCCCCTGAACCGTGGCCAGCCCCACCGCTCCCCCAGCCTCAGCTGGAACGGCCGTTACCTGGCCCTGATCCGCCAGCGGGGTGAGCGCAGTGAAGCGGTGCTGTTCGACAGGGCCCTGGGGCGGCTGCTGCCCCTGCCCCTGCCGCGCGACCGCCTGCCGGAGAAGCTCAGCCTCGCTCCCGATGCCCGCCGACTGGCGGTGCAGTCGCTGCGCGATGGTCGCAGCAGCATCGATCTGCTTGAACTCAGCGGCATCGAGCCCGACCTGCCCGCCGGGGTGCCGCTGCGATGAGGTCCCCTCGTCTCTCCCTGCTGCTGCTGGCCCTTGCGCTGGTCATGGCCGCCTGTGGCCCGCTCCCCGGCCTGCGCCCGCTGGGATCTGCGATCGAGGCCAGCGACCCCAGCCTTGGCACGGACACGCTGGTGAGCATCGGCACCGGCTTCGCCGGCCACCGTCAGGTGCAATGGCGCCCCATCGCGGCGCTGCAGCCGCTGCTGCCGCTGCACCTGGACCAGCCGGATGCCCGCCCGCTGCAGGTCAGTGTCGACGCCGGCGGGCAGCGGCTGGTGGTTCTGCGGGAACGGAAAGGGCAGACGGAACTTGTGCTGCACGACCGGCGCCTCGGGATCAGCCGTCCGCTGCCCCTGGCCGCAGACGGTCTGCCGGTCGCCATCGGGCTCAGCGCCGACGGCCGCAGCCTGGCGGTGGCGGTGAGCCGCGACGGGCGCCGCCGCATCGAGGTGCTGGCCTTGCCTTGAGGGGTCCCCCGCAGGCTTGTGTGGGCTTCAGGAGGCCGGCAGCAGCCCTGCCCAGGTCAGAAAGGGCTGGCGGCTGAGGGCTTCGATCAGCAGCACCGCCACGAAGCCGACCATGGCGAAACGACCATTCACCCTCTCGGCATAGGGGCTCCAGCCGAAGGACGGCAGGTCGGAGGTGGTGGCGCTGGTCGGGCGCACCGGAGCAGGGGGGGTGTCGGTCATGGTTCAGGGGCTCGCGAAGCGGTAGCCGGCAGCAGGCAACAGGCGCCAGCCGCCGCTGCCGTCGAGCTCCAGCACCGTGTCGTGAAAGGCCGTCAGCGTAGGCCGGTGCCCGACGCTGATGAAGGCCATGCCCCGTTCGCTCAGCAGCCTGTAGAGCCGTTCCTCGGTCACCACATCGAGGGCGCTGGTGGCCTCGTCCAGCACGGCAAAATCGGGGCTGTTCAGCAGCAGACGGGCGAAGGCCAGCCGCTGCTGCTCCCCGAGGGAGAGCAACCGCGGCCAATCCTGGCTGATGCCCAGGTCGGGGTAGCGCTTCACCATCTCGGCAAGGTTCACCTGTTCCAGGACGCTGCGCAGCTGCTCGTCCCCGAAGCGACCCGGATCCATCGGGTAGCAGAGCTGTTCCCGCAGACTGCCCAGCAGCATGTAGGGCTTCTGGGGGATGAACATCAGTTCCCCCACGGGGGGCCGCAGCACTTCGCCGCCGGCACTGGGCCAGAGGCCGCTCACCACCCGCAGGAACGAGGTCTTGCCGCACCCGCTGGGGCCGACCACCAGCAGCCTCTGATGGGGACCCACCTCAAGACTCACGTCGCGCACCAGTGGCGTCTGGCTGCCGGGGGGGACCACGCTGGCCTGGCGCACCAGAATCGAACCGCTGCGGTCGCCGCCTTGTGCGGCAACCGGCGCAGCCTCCATGGCTTCAATGGTGCCCTGGAAGCTCTCAAGACGGCTGATGCTGGCTGAGAAGGCGGCCAGGGAGTCGATGTTATTCACGATGTAGCTCACGGAGCCGAACACCTGGCTGAAGGCGATTGAGGCCTGGCTGAACACCCCGAAGTCGACTTCCTTGGCGAAGTAGATCGGAGCAATCACGATCCAGGGTAAAAATCGCGATAGGTAATCGTAGGAACGCTGAATCATGGTGATGAGCGCCTGCCAGATGATCAGGCGATCAAAGTTGCGAATTGCTCCGCCAAGGCGTCGTTCGGCTTCCTGGGATTCTTGTTGTTCTCCTTTGTAGAAGGCAATCGATTCGGCATTGTCACGGATGTGCACGAGGCCATAACGGAAGTCTGCCTCGAGCTTCAGTTGCTGAAAGTTGAGCTGCACCAGTTTGCGGCTGATGAAGACGATCAGAGCCGTGCCACCAATGGCGTAAACCAGCAGCGCCAGTGTCAGGTTCCGGCTGATTCCCCACAGCACCAGGATGAAGCTGAAGAAGGTCAGCAGGGCCTCAAGAATGCCAACGGTCACCGACAGGCTCGTGCCGGTGAAGTTGCGGGTGTCTTCGGAGATGCGCTGGTCAGGGTTGTCGACTTCGGCATGGGCCTCGTCGTTGGGATTGAGCTGGTAGTAGGCCCTGTCGTTCATGTAGCGCCCCAGCAGGCGCTGGCTCAGCCATTCGCGCCAGAGCAGCCCCAGCTTGGGGATGATGTAGTTCTGCAGGGTGCGAATCGGTAAGGCCACCACCAGGCAGAAGCCGTAGATCGACACGATCCGCCAGAATCCAGGAGCGTCATAGGCGACCTGGGCGTTGTCAATGTTCCTGGCGATGAAGCTGATGCCGACATTGATGCCGTTGATCACCAGTAACAGCAGGGCGATGATCCCCAGCAGCAGCCAGGGAAGCCAGCGGCCCTGGCGCAATTTCTGACGCAGGGCGACAAAACAGCCGATGCCCCCGGCCGTGAGGGCCATGATCACCGCCCCCACGGGGCTGCCCCAGATGGCCGCCACCCGCTCGGGCACCCCTGGCAGGAAACGCGACTGCAGCTGGGGGATCAGGGCACCGCTGGCGGCCACCACCCCGGTGAGCAGCAGCAGGGTGGTGCCCACGACCACCGCCAGCAGGGCCACGGTGAGCAGCAGGAACTGCCAGCCGTTGGAGTCTTCCACCGGCAGGAAGTAGGGCTGCGCCAGCCGCTGCAGCTTGATGACCTGGGTCCTGAATGACTGGAGGGGACGCATCGCGGGGGCTGGGTGGGGTCTGGGGATCACCTGCGGCCGCATTCTGCCCCCCGTCGGTGGTGATCAGCCCGGCGGCCATTGAAGGGGGCGCCCACCGATCACGTGCACGTGCAGGTGAAAGACGGTCTGGCCGGCAACCGCACCGGTGTTGATCACGGTGCGCCACCCTTCCAGGCCGGCGTCCGCGGCCACCCGGGCAGCCACCAGCAGCAGATGACCCAGCAGTGCGGCGTGGCTGCTGTTGCAGGCCGCCAGGCTGGGCAGCGGGTCGCGGGGGATGACCAGCAGATGGACCGGGGCCTGGGGCTGCACATCCCGGAAGGCAATGCACAGATCGTCCTCGTGGACGCGGTCAGCGGGGATTTCCCCCCGCAGGATCCGGCCGAAGATCGTGTCCTCCTGTCGCGTCAGGTGGTCGCTCATGGCGGTCGGCTGCTGCAGCGGGAAGGTCGTTCCTAGTGTGGAGGTCAGTCCGGCGCCGTCCATGGCTCTCTGCCTCGCCCCCCTGGCCGCCGCCGCCGCTGCGGCCATGACGACCCTCTGTCCTGCCGGTCCCCAGCCCGGCTGCCCCACCGCCGCTGCCGCTGCGACCCAGGCCTGTGCCCCTGCCATCGAGCGTCAGGCCCCCCCGGCGGCCGTGCCGCGGGTCCCCGGCGCCTGAGATCAGCCCTCCAGGCCTTCCCAACGGCCAGGCCTTCCCAACGGGACGATCAGCGCTTGAATGTGGTGCCCCTCGGCCCGACCGATGCTGCATCGACAGTTCCTGGCCGAGCTGGCCCAGCGCCGCCGCCGTTCCATCCGCAAACGTCTCGACCCCGGCTGGAAGGATGCGGGTCTCGATCTGCTTGCTGCCGTCAATCAGCTGACTGACGTGCTCGAAGGCACAGATCCCCCTCTGGAGGCCATCGAACGGGCCGAACTGCTGGATTACACCGAGGCCTCGATCCGCCGCCTCGAGCGCCTCCGCTATCGCCTGAGCTGCCGCCAGGGGCGCCGCTGACGCCTGCATGCCAGCGAGGGTTACAGTGAGTCTCGCAAGACTTTTTTAAGACCCTGCTCTCCTCCCCCTCCCCCTCCACCGGTGATCCCTGGATCACGGCCGTCACCGCAGCCCGCGGTCGCTTTGAAGTGGGGCTGTGCTGGAACGACGGCGGGCTGGCGGCCACGGCCCTGGCCGAGTTCGCCGCCGCCGTCAGCGGCTGGGCGGCCTGTGTTGAGGATGGGGCCAGGGGTGACGTCCGGATGCTTCCGGGGAATTCCTGAGGTAGCTGTTCTCAGGGCCCATGCTTGCCCGCTGTGCCGGTGCCGCCCTTGTCGGGCTGGAGGCCCAGCCGATCCTGGTCGAGGCCGATCCGGCGCCAGGGCTTCCCGGGCTTCATCTCGTCGGTCTCGATGATGTGAGCGGCCGTGAGGCCCGCGAGCGGGTGCGATCGGCCCTGCGCAATTGTGGCTGCCGGGTGCCCCAGACCCGGGTGGTTGTCAGTCTTGCCCCGGCGGATCTGCGCAAGGAGGGCTCCTCCTTCGATC
>CAMASU010000011.1 GCA_945861105.1 Synechococcus sp. UW140 | reverse complement strand
GGTGCGGCACATCATCCGCCGGCTGCGCCAGGCCGGCGAGGCTGGGGCCGGTCCCCGGCAGCGCCACCGCGGCGGTGAACTGGCCCGCCAGGCGGGCCAGCGGCTCAAGCAGCTGCAGCAGGACCACCGCCCACCTGAACCCCGCCGGGAGCCCCGGGGCTGGCAGCCGGTGGTGGGCGATCGGGTGCGGGTGCTGGCCCTCGGCCGGGCCGCCGAGGTGGTGGCCCTGTCGGAGGACGGCCGCGAACTGAGCCTCCGCTGCGGGGCCCTGCGGCTGCAGGTGCCCCTCGAGGCCATCGAGGGCCTCCAGGGGGAGAAGCCGCAACCGCCGCCGCCCCCGACGGTGCAGGTGCGGGTGGGCGGCAGCGGCGGGCGTGGTCCGGCCGTGCGCAGTGAGCGCAACACCGTCGACGTGCGGGGCCTGCGGGTGCATGAGGCCCAGGCCGCCGTGGAGGAACGGCTGCGCCGCCACAGCGGCCCCGTCTGGCTGATCCATGGGGTCGGCAGCGGACGCCTGCGCGAGGGACTGCGCAGCTGGCTCGCCACCCTGCCGTGGGTGGAGCAGGTCACCGACGCCGAACCAGCGGAGGGGGGGGCCGGCTGCAGCGTCGTGTGGTGTCGCTGACAGCCGTGCCACAGCCGGGGTCGACGCCAGGCTGGGGCCGCCTCTAGACAGGGCCCAGCGGAGCCCTCCCATGGCCCACGCCCATCCCCACGCCCCCGGCGACGACCATCCGCCCCATCCGGCGGTCAACCGCCAGCGGTTGCCCCACCCGGCCCTGCATCAGCACGCAGCCCGCAACCCGGCCGCCTTCCGCACCAGCGTGCTGCTCAACAGTGCCCTCTCGGGCCTGCAGCTGGTGATCGGCATCAGCTTCGGTTCCCTCGCCCTGATCGGCGATGCCCTGCACAACCTGGGTGACGTGGCGGGACTGCTGCTGGGCTGGGGGGCCGAACACCTCAGTCGCCGTCCCGCCAACCGGCGGTTCACCTACGGCTACGGCCGCACCACCCAGCTGGCGACCCTGATGAACGGGGCGTTGATCGTGATGGCCGCCGCCATCGTGATCACCGAAGGGATCCAGCGGTTGCAGCGGCCGGTGGAGATGCATCCCGGGCCCGTGGCCTGGGCGGCCATGGCCGGCATCGTCGTCAATCTGGTGTCGGCCCGGCTGTTCGCCGACGGCGGCCACGACCACGACCTCAACCGCCGGGCCGCCGCCGTGCACCTGCTCACCGATGCGGCCGTGAGCGCCGCGGTGCTGCTCAGCGCCCTGCTGGTGAAGGTCACGGGCCTGGGCTGGCTCGATCCCCTCACCGGCATCGGCGTCGGCCTGGCGGTCGCCTGGACGGGCTGGGAGCTGCTGCGCCAGGCCCTGCTGGTCACCCTCGATGCGGTGCCGCCCGGAATCGACCCGGAGGCCGTCGAGCAGACCCTGCGGAACCTGGACGGGGTCGAAGACGTGCACCATGTCCACATCTGGGCGATGAGCACCTCCCAGACCGCCCTGACGGCCCACCTGGTGCGGCGGCAGCTGGCGGTGGACGACATGGAGCTGCTGCATCGGGCCAAGGCCCACCTCGCCGCCCTCGGCATCGACCACGCCACCCTGCAGCTGGAACCGCTGCCGACCCCTCCGGCCTGACCTCAGGCCTGGGGGGCCACCAGGGCATCACCGGCGGCATCGAACACGCGCCAGCCGCTGGGATCCACCTCCAGGTGCACCGTCTCGCCGGGCCGCAGGGACCGTTCGGGATCCACCCTCAGCTGCACCAGATGGTCGCCTTCGGCGAGGCGGCAGGTGAGCAGCTGCTCATTGCCCAGGGCCTCGAGGTGGACCACCTCGGCGGGCAGGTTGCGGTTGGCGGCGGGTCCCAGCCGCAGATGCTCAGGCCGCAGACCCGCCGTGAGCGCCTCACCGCTGCGCCCGGCCACCCGATCCACGAGGGGTGCCTCGAGGCTGAAGCGGCGTTGCCCCAGCTGCAGCTGCCCGCCGGGGACCACCCGCACCGGCAGCAGATTCATCGGCGGACTGCCGATGAACTGGGCCACGAACAGGTTCGCAGGCCAGCGGTAGAGCTCGAGCGGTGTGCCCAGCTGCTGCAGCCGCCCGGCATTGAGCACAGCGATGCGATGGCCCATGGTCATCGCCTCCACCTGGTCGTGGGTCACGTACACGGTGGTGGTGCCCAGCCGGCGCTGCAGCCCGGTGATCTGGGCGCGGGTGCCGGTGCGCAACTTGGCATCGAGGTTGCTGAGGGGCTCGTCCATCAGGAACACCGCCGGCTCGCGGGCAATGGCCCGCCCCAACGCCACCCGCTGCTTCTGGCCGCCGGACAGTTCCCTGGGCAGACGCTGCAGCAGCGGCTCGAGTTCGAGCATCGCCGCCACCTCCGCCACCCGAGCCGCCACCCGCTTCTCCCGCTCGGACGGCAGCCGCAACACGCCGGCCACGGCATCGTGCAGTTGCTGCAGCGGTGTGCGGGGGCGGCTGCGGCGCAGGCCGAAGGCCATGTTGTCGGCCACGCTCAGGTGCGGGTAGAGCGCATAGCTCTGGAAGACCATGGCCACATCGCGCTGGGAGGGCCTCAGCCGACTCACGGGCCGGTCCCCCACCCAGATCTCGCCGCCGCTGGGCTGCTCCAGGCCCGCCAGCAGCCGCAGCAGGGTGCTCTTGCCGCACCCCGACGGACCCACGAGCACCAGAAACTCGCCGTCGGCGATGCTGAGATCAAGGTCGTGCAGCACCTGCACCGGCCCAGCGCCACGGCCGGCACTGCCCCGGGGGGGGTAGCTCTTGCTGATCCTCTCGAAGCGAACCCCGGCCAAACCGCTGCCGCGACCGTCGGATCCTAGGGTTGAGCCAATGCAGTTCATCGACCAGGCCCGCGTCCAGGTGCGGGCAGGACGCGGCGGCGACGGCATCGTCGCCTTCCGCCGCGAGAAATATGTCCCCGCCGGCGGACCGTCGGGGGGGGATGGGGGCCGCGGCGGCGATGTGGTGCTGCTCGCCGACAGCAATCTGCAGACCCTTCTTGATTTCCAGTACAAGCGCAGCTTCGAGGCCGACGACGGCCGCCGCGGCGGACCCAACCGCTGCAGCGGCGCCTGCGGAGACCACCTGATCATCCGGGTTCCCTGCGGCACCGAAGTGCGGGAACGCAGCACAGGCATCGTGCTCGGTGATCTCACCCAGGCCGGCCAGGAGCTGATGGTGGCCAAGGGGGGCCGCGGCGGCCTCGGCAACGCCCACTTCCTCAGCAACCGCAACCGGGCCCCGGAGCGGGCCACCGAAGGACGCGACGGCGAGACCTGGGAGCTGCAGCTGGAACTGAAACTGCTGGCCGAGGTGGGCATCGTGGGCCTGCCCAATGCCGGCAAGAGCACCCTGATCTCGGTGTTGTCGGCGGCCCGGCCCCGCATCGCCGACTATCCCTTCACCACCCTGGTGCCGAACCTGGGGGTGGTGCGCCGGCCAAGCGGCGACGGCACCGTCTTCGCCGACATCCCCGGCCTGATCGCCGGGGCCGCCCAGGGGGCAGGCCTGGGGCACGACTTTCTACGCCACATCGAACGCACCCGGCTGCTGCTGCACCTGGTGGATGGCTCAGCCGAGGACCCCCTGGCCGATGCCCGGGTGCTGCTGGGGGAACTGGAGGCCTACGGCCATGGCCTGATGGGTCGGCCGCGGCTGCTGGTGCTCACCAAGGCGGAACTGCTCTCAGAAGCAGAGCGACAGCAGCGCGGCGATGACCTGGCCGCAGGCCTGGGGCAGCGCCCCCTGGTGATCTCGGCGGCCACAGGCGAGGGCCTTGAGGCCCTCAAGCAGCAGGTGTGGCAGTCCCTCGGCCTTCTTGACCAGGGTTGAGGGCCAGGCCCCAGGGCAGAAACCGCCGCAGCTGCTCCTCATCCCGCGCCGCCAGCAGCGGATAGGGGGCCGCCCCCAGGTCGGCACCGGGCTGCAGCGGAAAAGGATCGGAGCCGAGGGGATGCAGGCGGCAGCCCAGTTCCTCGAGGATCAGCCACACCGCCGCCAGATCCCAGATGCGAGGGGTGGCCTCCAGGGCCGCCGCCATCGTGCCCAGGCCCACGCCAAGCAGGTTGAGGCTCGCCACCCCGAGCATGCGCGTCTTGGCGGGGAACGGCTCGGCCACCCGCCGCAGCGCCCCGATCGAGCGGCTGCAGAGACTGGCGCAGCGGCAGCCGTGGCGGGGCGGCGCCGGAGGCGCCAGGGGCTGGCCGTTGGACCAGACCCCCTGACCCCGCAGGGCCAGAAGCCGCTGGCCCAGGGGGGGCACATCCAGCAGGGCCGCCACGGGACGACCGTGGTCGATGCGCGCCATCGAGATCGCCCAGATGGGGAGCCCCACCGAAAAATTCGTGGTGCCATCGAGGGGATCCACGACCCAGAAGCCGGGGGCATCGGGAACGGTGGTGCTGCCCTCCTCGCTGAGCAGACCGTCGGTCGGGAAGATCTGTGCCAGTCCCGCCGCCAGGGTGGCATCACTCCAGCGATCGCAGTCGGTGATCAGGCTGCCGTCGGCCTTGAGGTCACTCGCCAGGCGACCGAAATCCCGGCGCTGCCGCTCCGCCACCTCGTCCACCAGGGAAAACAGGGGGCTCCAGTCGCTGCTGAGGGGAAAGGGAGGCGTTGGGGTCTCGGCAGGGCTGAAGCCAGAAGTCACGGGAACGGGGGGGAGAGGGTCAGTCGAGCTCGGCGGCCGCCAGGCGGGCGAAGGCCTGTTCGATCCGCTGCTGGAACAGGGTGGTGTCCACCCGCAGCAACAGCAGGCCCGAGAGCAGCAGGCCGAGGGACTGGAGAACGAACACGCTGGCATAGGCCGCGAAGGTGTCCTGGCCGCCCACCACCCCGCCGACCAGGCTGAGCAGGCCCCCACCGGCGACGGTGCCGATGCCACGGGCGTAGGCCTGGGCCAGCCCCCAGACCCCGAGGAATGTGCCCGCCAGCCGTGGGGAGGTGAGGCTGAGCATCAGGGTCAGGGACGCATTGGTGCAGACCCCGGCGCCATAGCCGAAGAGCACAAGGCCGGCGCGGAAGAGAGCCTCGGAGCCCAGGGCACCGGCCACGACGATCAGCAGCAGAAAGGTGGCGGCCAGGCTGCCGCCGAGCAGAGCCGTTCGCTGGGGGCCCAGCCGCGGCACCAGCAGGAAACCGGTGCTGCCGATACCCAGCAGGGTGCCCATGCCCCAGAGGGCATTGAGGCGGGTGGTCTCGCAGACCGACAGGCCGAAGACAGAACCGCCGTAGGGCTCGAGCACCGACTCCTGCAGAAAGAGGCTGAAGGTGAACAGGCAGAGCACCACGAAGAAGTAGCCCACCTGGGGATCAGCCCGCAGCAGCCGCAGGGACCGCCAGAACCCCGGCTCGGCGGGGGCAGCGCCGCCGGCGGCCTGGGTGGAGCCTGCATCCGCGACCAGGGGCCGTTCAACCCCCAGCACCGCCGTGAGCACCAGCCCGAAGCAGACCAGGGGCGCCACCCGGATCAGCCGCTCCACCCCGGCCACCATCGCTGGCAGGGAGGCGTCGGCACAGGCGCTGCCGAGGAACCGGCTGGCCAGCACGGCACCGACGACGATGCCGACGGTCAGCATCGTCCAGACGATCGACACCAGCATCGGCCGTTCCCGCTCTTCAGTGACGTCGACCAGCAGGGCCGCGAAGGGGGTGGCACTGGCCGAGATGGCGGTGCCGTAGGCCAGAAACAGCAGGGCCAGCAGCAGACAGCGACCCACCACCGCCGGGCCGTCTCCGGCCTGGGAGGCCTCGGCGACCCAGAGCACGGTGCGGCCGGCGAGCCAGAACAGCAGGCAGAAGGCCGCAGCACCGACCACGATGAAGGGCGTGCGCCGCAGGCCCAGCCAGCGGCAGCGATCGGAACGCTGGCCGAACCACACCCGCGTGAAGGCCACCAGCTGCTGGGCCCCGAGGGCGAGGGCTGCCAGGCCTGCGGGCACAGCGAACTCGTTGATCAGCAACCGGTTGAAGATGCCGAGGGTGAGCACCGACAGGCCTCCCAGGCAGGCCTGGAACAGGCCGAGGCGGATCGAGAGCAGCAGCAGGCGGAGGGAAGGCAAGCCGTGGGATCAGCGGCGCTGGTTGGCCAATGGTTCCATCTCGCAAGGGGAGGTGGAGGGAACTGGCAGCACGGGGATGTTGGTGAGCGGATCCTGCGGCGGCGGCTGGGCCGGCAGCCGCGACGGCGCACAGCGCAGCACCCGGTCGAGACCCGTGCGGCGCTGGAGTTCGGCGATCGACAGGTTGTAGTCGAACAGGGCCTGGCTGTAGCGCACTTCGGCCTGGGTCACGTCCCGCTGGGCATCGACGACGTTGCGCTGGGTGCCGACACCGGCCTGGAAGCGCAGCCGGGCAAGGCGCAGGGCCTCGCGGCTGCTGACCACCTCACGGGAGTTGGTCAGCAGATTGCGCACGTTTTCCTGCAGCTTGAAGAACGATGTTTCCACGTCAAAGCGCAGCTGGTCGCGAGTCTCAGCAAACAGGTAGGTATTCTCCTTCGCCACCTGGCGAAAGCGCCTGGACTGGGCGGCGGCCCGGCCGCCGTCGAAGATGTTCCAGCGCAGGTTCATGGCCAGCGTCTGGTCGAGCTGTTCGGTGACAGTGCCCATGTTGACCGGCGCCTGGGCATTGCTCTGACCGAAGGTCTTGTTCCAGCCCGATGTTGTGCCGATGCCGAGGAACGGTTGCACGGCGCCGATGGCTTCATTGGCGCCGGAATTGGCGATCGAGATGTCAAGCAGCTTGTTGTCGAGTTCCTCGCGGAAGGCGAAGGAGGCAATGATGCTTTCTTGCAGACTGGGCTGCCATACCCCCACCACGCCGGAAGGAGCAGCGGCCGCGGGGGTGATCGTCTGGGGCAGATCAAGCAGCTGAGCGAGGAACCGCCACTGGGTGGCCTGGCTGGCGAGGGACTGGGTCAGCCCCTGTTGGTCACGGGCCAGCTGGGTTTCGGCCTCCATCACCGCCAGCTTGGTCTCAACGCCGGCCTGGTAGCGGGCTCGTGCATCACGCAGGTTGACAAGGGACGACTGGACGGAGGACCGGCCGATGCGCACGGTGTCGTCAAACAGCTGCAGTCGGTAATAGACCTCGGCGACCTTTAATCTGAGGTTACGCAGTTCGATCAAATAGTCGTTCTTTGCTTTCTCATAGCCATCGCGGGCGGCGGCAACCTGAGGCACCCGCTGGGGATTGATCAGATCCCAGTTGATGGCCAGGTTCAGGGAAGCGCCGTAGGTGCGGGTCTGAAGAAAGGGGTTCGAAAGACCGTCACCGCCCGCATTGTTGTTTGGACTGTTCTGCTGGTTTGCGGAGCGAGAGGGATTGAAATCTGCGTAATTGCGGTAAGTGGTACCGAAGTTAAACGAAGGGAAGGAGTTCTGGGTCTGCAGGCTGAGGGTGGGATACCACGCGGAGATTTTTTCGCGCAGCTCCGATTTGGCTTGCTCCACCTGCATCGCCACGGCCTTGAGCCGAGGGCTGTTGACCTCTGCCAGCCGCTCGGCCTGCTCGAGACTCAGGGGCACCAGATCATTGATGCGCACCTGGTCCGGCCGGGTGGGCAGGGCCAGGGGGGCAGGCCCCAGCAGGGTCTCAAGGCCGGCAGGTGGGGTGGTGGCGGCCGGCGGCAGCACCGTGGGGTTCGACTTGGGTCGCTCTCCCTTGATCGCCGGCGCCAGGGGCAGCGGCGGTGGGGCCGGGATGGCCACCGGGAAGGGGGCTTCGGGGGTGGGGGCCGTGGATGCGGGCAAGGTTCCCGCCGGTGCCGGCTCGGCCGTCATGACCGGAGCCTCCTGGCTGCGGGCGGCGGCACCCGTGAAGATCACCAGGGCGAGGACCAGGGAGCGCATGCGTCCGGGCGCCATGGCGGAGAGATTTCTTTCGTCACGGGAGATTACGACTATGGACGCTCCTGGCCCAGACAGGCGGCCACGATCTCATCTGCCCCTCCGACCACGTCGACCGGCACCGGCAGCCTCAACCGCAGCTCCTCAAGGGTCATGTCATCGAGGAACACGGGCTCTCCCCGCCGCAGGGTCACCGCCGGCAGCAGCAACCGTTCCCCCAGATCGCGGCCGTGGAGACCGGCCAGCAGGTCGGCGCCGGTCAGCAGGCCCGTGACCACCTGGGGCTGGCCCCAGTAGGGGCTGGGCAAGGCGATGAGCCGCAGATCCAGCCCCTGCACCTGGCACAACCGCTGCACTGCCGGTTCCAGGGATGGCCCCACCAGGCTGCCCACCACCCAGCTCAAGGCCTGCGGCCGGGCCAGGCGCGCCGGCAGGCCGCGGGTCGCCCCATCCATGCTCTCCAGAAAGGCCCGGATGCTGCCGACGCCGTTCTCCTGCTGGGGCAGATCTTCGTAGCTGCCCCGGGGGGGCAGCGGTGCCCCGGCCAGCAGATACCACTCATCCGACAACCAGACCCAGCGGCTCCCCAGCCGCTCCTCCAGCTGCCGCTGCAGGGGTTCCACCGTGGCGATCGTGGCGGCCGCCAGGACCGGATCGACCTGCCGCAGGCCATCGTCCGGCGGGCGGAAGCGCGTCAGCCCCACGGGCACCACCGCCACCGACAGCACCGTGGGCCAGTCGCCGCCGGCAAAGGTCGCCAGATCGGCGAGCGTGCGCACCAAGGCGCTGCCGTCGTTGAGCCCAGGACACACCACCACCTGGGCATGGATCTGCAGCCGCCGCTCCCGGAACCAGGCCAGCTGGTCAAGGATGGCCCCGGCGCGCTCGTTCTGCAGCAGCCGGCGGCGCAGGTCCGGCTCGGTGGCGTGCACCGAGACGAACAGGGGCGACAGGCGCTGGCGTTCGATCCGATCCCAGTCGCCGGCGGTGAGATTCGTGAGGGTGAGGTAAGAGCCGTAGAGGAAACTCAGGCGGAAGTCGTCGTCCTTGAGGTACAGGCTCTGACGCCGGCCCGGGGGCTGCTGGTCGATGAAGCAGAACGGGCAGCGGTTGTTGCATTGCCGCAGGCCATCGAAGAGGGCTTCGGTGAAGCTGAGGCCCAGGCCATCGTCCGGATCCTTCTCGAGGGTCACCCGATGGGGGGTGCCGTCGGGATCCACAACGTCGAGCACCAGTTCCTCTTCGGTGCAGAGCCACTGCAGATCGATCAGGTCCCGGGGCCGGGTGCCGTTGATGGCCACCAGGCGATCGCCGGGCTGGAACCCCAGCTCGTCGCCGATGGACCCCGGCAGCACCGCCGCCACCACGGCCGCAGCTGGGGTGGCAGCGCTGGGTTCGCTCGGCAGGGGAATGCCGTCACTGGGTTCGTTCCACACGCCGGCTCAGCGGGGCACTGCCTCCAGTGTGGGGCTTCCGGCCACCAGCCCCAGCAGAAGTGCGCCGAAGAGCAGCCGGTAGATCACGAACGGCCAGGTGGTGCGGGTCTGCAGGAAGCGCAACAGCCAGGCAATGGCGATCCACGACACCACCGCCGCCGCCACCACCCCCAGCAGCAGCGGGAACGGACCGAAGGCCGCCCCTTCCTTGAGCGCCCCCTTGAGTTCCACAAGGCCGGCCAGGGTGATCGCGGGAACCCCGAGCAGAAACGAGAACCGGGCGGCATCGGCCCGCTCCCAGCCATCAAAGAGGGAGGCGGTGAGGGTGCTGCCCGAGCGGGAGACCCCGGGGATCAGGGCCAGGGCCTGGGCCAGACCCACCAGCAGGCCGTCACGGCCCTCCACGTCTTCGAGCTGGCGGCGGCGGCTGCCCAGCCGTTCAGCCAGGGCCAGCAGGACCGCCATCACGATCGACACGATGCCGATGGAGGTGAGGCTGCGGATGGGCGACGTCTCGTATCCGGGCCAGAGCACCTTGATGGCCAGTCCGGCCATGACGATCGGCAGGGTGCCCACGGCCATGGCCACGCCGAGGCGGGCATCGGGATGGCGCCAGTCGCCATCCCGCAGGGCCCGGGCGATGCCCGCCGCCACCTGGCGCAGGTCGTGACGGAAGTAGGCCAGCACGGCCACGATGCTGCCCAGCTGGATGACGGCGGTGACCGCCACGCCGGGGTCACCCCAGCCCAGCAGCACCGGGACCACCTTGAGGTGGGCCGTACTGCTGATGGGAAGGAATTCGGTGAGGCCCTGCACGATCCCGAGCACCAGGGATCGCCAGCAGGCCTCGAGCAGGGACACGTCGGGCGCTGCGGTCACGGCGTGAGGCACGGAATCCCTTCGACGCTAGGTGGCCGGGAGGAACAGAATCCCTTGGCCAGCCTTTAAGGTTGGTCACGCTTGTTCACAGAGTCTTGGTCAGCGCCACCCCCACCGCCGCCACCACGGCGACCTGGATGCCGCTGGTCCGGATGGGCCCCCTCGGGCTGCCGCTGCTGGCCGCTGCGCTGATCGTCGCCCCGGTCTTCGTGCAGGCCCCCTGGGTGCGCCAGGCCCCCATGGCCGCGACCGTGTTCACGGCGGTGCTGCTGCTGCTGGCTCTGCGGCGCGGCGGCGAGGTGGGGGCCCTGCTGGTGGGTTTCAGCGGCAGCTGGCTGGCCGGCTGCCTCTTCTGGGGCTGGCTGCGCCTGCATCCCCTGGTGCATCTGCCGGTCGAAGCCTTCGCCCTGCCCATGGCCGTGGCAGGCCTGGGGGGGCCGTGGCGCCGGGCCGGCCAGTTCTACCTTGGATCTCTCATCGGCACCGCCGCCACCGATGGGGCCATCGCCCTCTGCGGGCTGATGCCCCTCTGGCCGGCCGTGCTGGCCGCCGGCCCCGGCGAAGCGGCCCCGCTGCTCGCCCAGGCGGCCATGCAGGTGCTTGAGCCTGCCCATCTGTTGATCGTGGTGGCCATTGCCGCCGCCATGCTCATCGCCGCCCGTCTGCTGTGGCAGCGGGGCCCCGGCGGACGGCTCGTCGCGACCTGCCTGCTCAGCACCCTGGCCATTGACGGTCTGTTTCTGCTGCTGGCACTGCTGCTGCCGACGGCCAGCGGACTGGTCTGACGTCGGCCATTTGCTTGAAGATCTGCGAAAGACCCCCTTGATCAGCGGGGCCCGGCCGTGCGATCTGTAACGATGCGCTCAAGACCTCACCGGCCCTCCGCATGTCCAGGCACCTTCGTCGGTTTGCTTCCCTGTTCTTCAGCGTCGTGCTGCTGGCGGGCTTCTGGTTCGGTCATGCCCCCACGGCAGGGGCCGCGGAACTGCGCAACCTGGCCGACGACAAGATCGCCCAGGCCGAAGGCAAGGTCGACCTCAACAACGCCTCGGTGCGCCGCTTCCAGCAGTACCCGGGCATGTACCCCACCCTGGCCGGCAAGATCGTGGTGGGTGGCCCCTACGAGAGCGTCGACGACGTGCTCAAGCTCGACCTGACGGAACGGCAGAAGGAACTGTTCGAGAAGTACCGCGACAACTTCACGGTCACCAAGCCTGAGATCGCCCTCAACGAAGGCTTTGACCGCATCAACGACGGTCAGTACCGCTGAGGGGCGGGTCACTGCCCGGCGCCGACGCCCCTGGTTCTGAAGCCCACACCGACATCTTCGGCGAGTGGTGGGATGTGGTGGTCGTCGGCGCCGGCGCCGCTGGCCTCATGGCCTGTCTTGAGCTGCCGGCCGGCTGCAGGGTCCTGCTGCTGAGCCAGGGCCACACCCCTCCCACCGCCAGTCGCTGGGCCCAGGGGGGCATGGCGGCAGCGATCGCCACCGATGACAGCCCTTCTCTCCATCGGGAGGACACCCTCAGGGCTGGGGCTGGCCTCTGCGACCTTGCGGCCGTTGACCTGCTGGTCTCCGAGGCGCCCGCCTGTGTGGAGCGGCTGCTGCAGCTCGGACTGCAGCTCGACCGCCGGGATGACGGCAGCCTCAGCCTCACCCTCGAGGCCGCCCACTGCCGCCGCCGGGTGCTGCACGCCCGCGATCAGACAGGGCTGGCGCTCACCGAACTGCTTGAGCGGCGGGTGCGCGAGCGGCCCGGCCTCTGCTGGCTGGCCGACACCCTGGTGCTGCAACTCTGGCGGGACGGTGGCCGCTGCCGAGGGGTGCAGGTGCTGAAGAACGGCCGGCTGGGCTGGCTGCGGGCAGGGGCTGTGGTGCTGGCCACCGGCGGCAGCGGTGCCCTCTTCAGCCACAGCACCAATCCACCTGGGGCCCGCGGCGATGGGCTCGTCATGGCCTGGGAGGCGGGCGCGACCCTGCGGGACATGGAGTTCGTGCAGTTCCACCCCACAGCCCTGATGCTGGACGGTGCCCCGCATTTTCTGCTGTCGGAGGCCCTGCGGGGGGAAGGCGCCCGGCTGCTGGACGCCGCTGGACAGCCGGTGCTGCCAGGCGGCGGCGAACTGATGGCCCGGGATCGCCTCAGCCGTGCCCTGCGGCTCACGATGCTCGCCCAGGGGGTCGACCGTCTCTGGCTCGACCTGCGGCCCGTCGGCGCGGCACGGCTGCAGCGGCAGTTCCCGGCAATCCTGGAGCGCTGCCGCAGCCTTGGCCTGGAACCCCTCGAGCAGCCCCTGCCGATTTCGCCGGCCGCCCACTACTGGATGGGTGGGGTGCGCACCGACCTGCAGGCCCTCACCGACCTGCCGGGGCTCTACGCCATCGGCGAAGTGGCCAGCAGCGGTGTCCATGGCGCCAACCGGCTGGCCAGCAATTCGCTGATGGAATGCCTGGTGATGGCCCGGCGGCTGCAGGGGCTGGTGCCCGCCGCCGACCGGGACCAGACCCCTGTGGAGGCCGCCCCTCCCCTGGAGCTGGCCATCAACCCGCAGGATTTGGAGCTGCTGGAGCGCGATGGCGAGCGGTTGCGACAGCTGTGCTGGCGGGTGGCGGGGGTGGCCCGCGACGGTGGCTCCCTGCGGTCGGCCCTGGCCGTGGAGGTCCGCCATCAGCGGGAGCTGGGGCTGGACCAGCCCCTGGCGGCGGTGCTGGCCAGCACGCCCTGCCGCTGGCACCCGGTGGACGCCCGGCAGCAGCGCTGGCTCGAGGCGCTCTGGAGTCATCGCAGCCTGGGGCGGGTGGCCCTGCTGCTGCTGGAGGCGGCGGCCTTCCGCCAGGAAAGCCGCGGCGGTCACCATCGGGTGGATGCCCCCTCCCCGCAGCCCTTCTGGCAACGGCACACCCTGCAGCAGCGGGGCCGGGCCATCCACAGCGGGCCCGTGGTCTAGAAGCTGCGGGGGGGCTAGAAGCTGCGGGGGCCCTTGTAACCGCTCAGGTCGGCCAGCTGGTTGAGGGTCTTGACGCCACTGGTGAGCTTGCCGTTGATCTCCCAGGTGGGGAAGCCCTCGATCCGACGGCTCTTGCAGAGCTCGACCTGGGCGCCGACGCCGTCGGGGGCACATTCGATCACCTTGAGCTGCGCCGTGGCCTGGCGACCGAAGAGCTCCTTCTGTTCATGGCAGTGGGGACACCACCAGGCCGTGAAAATCTGGGCACCACTGCGGGTGAGGTGCTCCGCCAGGGCAAGGCTGGCCGGCGAGCTGGTGCGCACGATGGCCGGTGGCCTGCCCGCTTCGGCCACGGCCGCAGGACGATCAACGGAGGCTGCCCAGGCCACCCCGAGCAAGGCGACGAGAAAACCCAGCACCACCGTCCGGAAGATCAGCTGCCCCCGGTCTGGCCAGTCGCGGCCGAACCAGTGCAGCAGCAGCAGCCCCAGGGACAGAACGGCGGACAGCACACAGAAGGCGCAGACCGCATGGATGCGGAACGCCATCAGGCCCAGCAACACCAGGCTGAACACGGCCATCGCCAGGGCCAGCAAAGACCCCAGCTGCCAGAAAAGATCCGGAGCACGGCCACTGCGGCGGGAGGCCAGGCCGGCCCCCTGCCCCTCCTGCTCCTGCAGCCACGTCTGCAGGGCGGGCAGCAGCGGCAGCAGGGCCAGCAGCGCCATGGTCAGGTAGGCCAGAAACCCGAACAGGGCCAGGGGCTGACCAAGCACCGTGCCCCAGGGGCTGTTCAGCACCTTGTCGCAGCCGTCGGCACCGCCGGGGCAGGTGAGGGACCCCAGCAGTCCCCAGCGTTTGAGGGTGACGGCACCGGTATCAATGGCACCGACCGTGGCCAGGGCCCCCAGCAGCGGGCGGGCCCAGCGCTGCAGAAACGGCTCAGGGCGCTGGCGCAGGCGGCTGACGGTCACGGGGCAGGGAGAACCTGGCCGCAGTCTGGCACCGGCTTTCGCCGTTCCCCGCCGTCGAGGGCCTGGCGCAGCTGCCGCACCCGGACCGGATCGACAGGGCGGTCCAGCACCCCGTCGTGCTTGAGGGAACTGGCCACGATCACCCCGTCGGCCAGACCCGCCAGGGTCGGGGCCAGGGCGGGGGTGCAGCCGCTGCCCACGAGCACCGGCGCGCCGGCGGCAGCGGCCCTGGCCAGCCGCAGATCCTCCGGATCCGCAGGCGCCCCGGTGGCGACGCCACTGACGATCACCGCCGCCGCCCCCGCCCGCTGCAGGGTGTCTTCGACCGCCTCGGCGATCGGCTGGGGCGCCAGGGGGTGGGCATGTTTGACGAGCACGTCGGCGAACACCGCCACCCCCTCGGCCGCCAGCAGGCGGCGGCGCCGCAGCAGGTCCGCGGCACAGCCTTCGATCAGCCCCTGGTCGGTGACCATGGCGCCAGCCAGCACGTTCACCCGCACGAAGGAGGCGCCGGCGGCTGCGGCCACCGCCAGGGCC
>CAMASU010000010.1 GCA_945861105.1 Synechococcus sp. UW140 | reverse complement strand
CGGGGCATCCTTGTGGCGCTGGATGCCGATCAGCCAACGGCGCGGTCCCCCCGGGGTCAGGGTGTCCAGCTCCTGGCGCAGGGCCAGGGCGGCCGGTGGGTTATGGGCCCCGTCCAGCAGCAGCGGCTGCCCCCGCCAGCTCCGTCGTTCAAGGCGCCCCGGCCAGCGGGCCGCCGCCAGGCCCTGGGCGATGGCCTCTGCCGGCAGGGGCCAGCCCCGTTCCACCAGGGCTTCGGCCATGCCGACGGCCACCGCTCCGTTGAGCCGCTGCAGCTGGCCTGGCAGGCCCAGCGGCACCTCGTCGGGCAGGGGCGGCACCCAGCGCAGCTCGGTGCCGCTCGCGGCGGCCTGGGCTTCGAGCCTTCGGCTCACCTCCGGAGCCTGGGGGCCGCTGATGGCCACACTTCCCGGGCTGAAGATGCCCGCCTTCTCAGCGGCGATCGCCTCGAGGTTGTCGCCGAGCCAGTCGCAGTGGTCAAGCCCGATGGTCGCCAGCCCCAGCACCGTCCGTTGCGGATGGGTGGTGGTGGCGTCCAGCCGGCCGCCCAGGCCCACCTCAAGCACGGCGAGCGGCACCCCTGCCGCCGCAAAGTGGCTGAAGGCGGCACCGGTGAGCTGCTCGAAGGTGGTGAGCCCGTGGGCGACGGCCTGGGGCTGCCAGGCCCGCAGCTGGTCCCGCAGCTCCCCTGGGCTGATCCAGCGACCATCCACGCGGATGCGCTCACACCAGCTGCGCAGGTGGGGAGAGCGGTACACCCCGGCCGGCACCCCTGCCGCCCGCAGAATCGCCTCCAGCATCGCCACGATCGAACCTTTGCCATTGGTGCCCGCCACCTGCACCGCTTCGAAGCGCCGCTCGGGGTGACCCATGGCCGCCAGCCCCCGCTGCAGCCGCTCCAGCCCCAGGTCGACGCCGCGGCTGCGGAAGGGTTCCAGCAGGTCGCTCAGATCGACCGGCTCAGGCAGCCTCATGCCAGCCGGGCCAGGCTGCGGTCAAGGCGGTCGAGCAGCTGACGCACCTCCCGCCGGCGGATCACCAGGGGAGGGACGAAGCGCACCACCTGCGGACCTGCCGGCACCAGCAGCAAGCCCTCAGCCATGGCTTCACGCACCAGATCGGCGGCGTTGGGGCCACCGTCCCGCAGCAGCAAGCCCTGGATCAGCCCCCACCCCCGCACGCCGCTCAGCAGGGCCGGATGGCGGGCCACCCGCTGCAGCAGCCCCTCCCGCAGCTGTTCGCCGCGGGCCTGCACATGGGCCAGCAGCTCCCGCCGTTCCAGTTCGGCGGCGACGGTGAGGGCGGCCCGACAGGCGAAGGGGTTGCCGCCGAAGGTGCTGGCGTGGTCCCCGGGTTCGAACACCGCGGCCGCGTTTTTCACCGCCAGGGCGCCGATGGCATGGCCGCCCCCCAGGCCCTTGGCGAGGGTGATGGCGTCGGGCTCGATCCCGAGATGCTCGTAGCCCCAGAGGCGGCCGGTGCGGCCCATCCCCACCTGCACCTCGTCGAGAATCAACAGCAGCCCCCGCTCGTCGCACAGCTGCCGCAGCCCCTGGAAGACCTGGGGATCCCCCGGCACCACGCCCCCTTCCCCCTGCAGCGGCTCGATCAGCACCGCCACGGCTCTGCCGTCATGGCGGTCGATGGCAGCCCTGGCGTCGTCGAGGTCGTTGTAGAGAAAGTGGTCAAAGCCTTCCGGCAGCGGCTCGAAGCCGCGGTGATATTTGGCCTGGCCGGTGGCGGTCACGGCGGCCAGGGTGCGGCCATGGAAGCTGGCCCGGGCCGAGAGCACCACCGGTCGTTCGACGCCGCGACGGCAGTGGCCGTACTTGCGCGCCAGCTTGATGGCGGCCTCATTGGCCTCGGCGCCCGAATTGCAGAAGAACACCTGGTCGGTGCAGCTGCGGTCGGTGATCCAGCGGGCCAGTTCTTCCTGCTCCTCGATCCGGTAAAGGTTCGAGACGTGCTGCAGGCGGCGCAGCTGCCGGGTGAGGGCCTTGCGCAGCACCCGATCGCTGTGGCCGAGGGTGCAGGTGGCGATGCCGGCGACGCAGTCGAGATGGCGGCGGCCCCGGTCATCCTCCACCCAGCAGCCCGACCCTTTGACCAGGGTGAGGGGCAGGCGTCCGTAGGTGGCCATCACGGCCGAGGGGGGGGCGCTCACAGGCGGTCGTGCACCGGGCTGCTTCCACCGTAAAGTCACACCATCGGGGGCATGGCGGAATTGGTAGACGCAGCGCACTCAAAATGCGCCGGCTTCGGTCTTGTCGGTTCGAGTCCGACTGCCCCCATCGACCGCTGATCCTGTCCTCAGACGTGCTGTCGCACGATCGAGGCGCCGACGCTGTTGAGCTTGCCTTCGAGGTCGTCGTAGCCGCGGTCGAGGTGTTGCAGGCCCTGCACGTGGGTGGTGCCATCCGCGGCCAGACCTGCCAGCACCATGGCGGCTGCGGCCCGCAGGTCGCTGCCGGTGACCGGGGCGCCGCTGAGCTGACTCACCCCTTCGACAAAGGCGGTGTTGCCCTGGGTGCGGATCGCTGCGCCCATCCGCTGCAGCTCACCGACGTGCTGAAGACGGTTCTCGAAGATCGCTTCGGTGATGACGCTGGTGCCGCTGGCGGTGGCCAGCAGGCTCATGAACGGTGCCTGCAGGTCGGTGGGGAAGCCGGGGAAGGGCTGGGTGCGCAGATCCACCGCACGGATGGTGTCGGCGCTGATCGTGAGCCCCACCCCATCGGGACGGATGCTGCAGCCGGCTTCTTCGAGCTTGCTGATGACGGCACCCAGGTGCTCGGGAATCACCGGCGCCACCCGCAGGGTCGAGCGGGTGATGGCGGCCGCCAGCAGCAGGGTTCCGGCTTCGATGCGGTCGGGAATGACCCGGTAGTCAGCCCCATGCAGGCGGGGCATGCCCACGATGGTGATGGTGGGGGTGCCGGCACCGCGGACCTTGCCACCCATGGCGATGAGCAGACCCGCCAGGTCGGTGACCTCAGGCTCCTGGGCAGCGTTGTCGATGATCGTTTCGCCATCGGCAAGGGCGGCGGCCATCATCAGCGTCTCGGTGGCGCCGACACTGGGACAGTCGAGATGGATGCGACCGCCGGTCAGGCGATGGCCTCGGCCGGGCACCACCGCCGAGACGACGCCGTGCTCGATCGACACCTGGGCGCCGAGGGCCTTGAGACCCTTGACATGCTCCACCACCGGGCGGGCGCCGATCTTGCAACCACCCGGCAGGGGGACCCGGGCCACACCCAGGCGGGCCAGCAGGGGCCCGATGCAGAAGAAGCTGGCCCGCAGGCTGTTGACCAGGTCGTAGGGAGGCGACGACTGGCTCAGGCTGGAGGCCTGCAGTTCGATGCTGTCGCCGCTGCGCTCGCTGCGGACTCCGAGGGCGGCAAGGATTTCAGCCATGCCGGCGATGTCCGACAGGGCCGGGATGTTGCGCAGGCGCAGGGGCTCTTCGGTGAGCAGGGAGGCGGCCATCAGCACCAGGGCCGAATTCTTGGCCCCGCTGACGCGGACCTCACCATCTAGCCGACGTCCACCCCGCACTTCAAGCTGAGGAATCAGAGCGGACGTGGTCGGGACAGTGAGGAGATTGGTCATGGATCTGCTAACGCGTCCGACTTGGCCACATCTTGACAATCAAACCTGAGACCGTCTAGACGGCCGGCCCTGGAAGTGTCTCGGTCCTCCCACGGGAGGCCGTGGTTCCCAGGCGCACGATGGGGTATGGTCCATGAATGGCCGGACGGGGCATCAGCCCCACCACCAGGCCGACGCCAGCGGATGTGGCGGAATTGGTAGACGCGCTAGTTTCAGGTACTAGTGGCAGCAATGTCGTGGGAGTTCAAGTCTCCCCATCCGCATCGTCAATCCAGCACCGGCCCTCCGATCAGGGCCTGGGACTGATCAGCCAGCAAGGTTGCAAGTCACGTTTCATGACATCGGGACATGGCCCGGCGCCTGAATCTTCGCCATGATTTCAGGGTCTCGTTCCGTTCGGTACCAGCCCCGTGATCGTTCTCAAAATCGCCAACGCCTCAGAGCTGGTGGCTTCCAAGGTTGGCAAGTTCCTTGAAAGCCTCACTCCCGATTCCCTGGACGAGGCCAAGGTCGAGGAAGAGGTGCTCAAGAAGCTGGTTGAGAACCTTAGGATCGAAGGCATCCGCGGTTCGGTCGCCTCGGTGAAGGGCCTCGACCTCACCCCGGAGGGTCTCACCCTGAAGCAGGACCTGCACCTGCGCCGCTTCTCGGAGATCTGACCCCTGGCCATTCCCGGAGCCGACATCCTGAGTTCCCGCCGCAACCCCCTGGTGGCCCGGGTGCGGGAGCTGCACCAGCCCCGCGGGCGGCGGGACCAGGGGCTGATCCTCCTGGAGGGCACTCACCTTGTGCAGGAGTGCCGTCGGTGGGGGCTGCAGCCCGAGCTGCTGGTGGCCACCCCCGACTGGTTCGCCGACCATCCGGCCCTGGCGGGGGCCTGGCCGCAGCAGCCCGTGACCGCCGAGCTGCTCAGGGCCATGGCCAGCACCGAGACCCCGGATGGGGTTCTCGCCCTGGTGGCCAGCGCGGCCCTGCCGTCGGCGCCACCGTTGCCCCAGCCGGCGTCCTCAGGCCTCTGGCTGGCCCTGGATCGTCTGCAGGATCCCGGCAACCTCGGCACAATATTGCGCACGTCGCTGGCCTCCGGGGTCGGCGGCCTGTGGCTGGGGGGTGGTGCCGATCCCTGGCAGCCCAAGGTGCTGCGGGCATCAGCCGGGGCGTCCCTGCAGCTCCCCCTCCGACGCCAGGAGGAGTTGGCCTCTGTCGTGCAGGCGGCCGTGGCCGTCGGCTGGCAGGTGCTGGCCGCCGTCCGGGAGGGCGGGGAGCCCTACTGGGCCGTGGACTGGCGGCCCGCCAGCCTGCTGCTGCTCGGTAACGAAGGAGCCGGTCTGGCTCCCGAGCTGCTGGCCCTGCCGGAGGTGCGGCGGGTGTCCATTCCCCACGACGAACGGGTGGAATCTCTCAACGTGGCAGTGGCGGGGGGGGTGCTGCTGCTGGAGCGCTGGCGTCAGGTGACCGCCGACAGGGGAGAATCGTCGGGAGCTGGGCTGGGCCGTTGACTGCGACTGGTGGTTCCGGAAAGGGAGTGGATTTCGATGTGATCGTCATCGGCGCCGGCTACGGAGGCTTTGATGCCGCCAAGCACGCCGCAGATCTTGGCCTCAGCACCGCGATCGTCGAGTCCCGCGAGATGGGCGGCACCTGTGTCAACAGGGGATGTGTGCCCTCCAAGGCCCTGCTGGCCGCTGCCGGTCGGGTGCGGGAACTGGGGGATGCCGCCCACCTGGCGGGTTTTGGGATCACGGCCGGTTCCTTGCAGTTTGACCGTCAGGGCATCGCCGACCATGCCGCCCAGCTGGTGGCCACCATCCGCGGCAATCTCACCAAGACCCTGGAACGGGCTGGGGTGACGATCCTGCGGGGCGAGGGGCGCCTCGATGGGCCCCAGCGGGTGGCCGTCCGCGAGGCCAGTGGCATCGAACGGGTGCTCAGTGCCGGCGATGTGGTCATCGCCACAGGTTCCGATCCCTTCGTACCGCCGGGCATCACCATTGATGGTGAAACGGTCTTCACCAGTGATGACGCCATCCGACTGGCGAGCCTGCCCCCCTGGCTGGCCATCGTCGGCAGCGGCTACATCGGTCTTGAGTTTGCTGATGTGTACACCGCCCTCGGCTGCGAGGTGACGATGATCGAAGCCCTGGATCGGGTGATGCCCACCTTTGATCCCGACATCGCCAAGCTGGCGGCCCGTCGGCTCATCGAGGGGCGCGACATCGAGACCCGCTCCGGGGTGCTGGCCAGCCGCGTCATCCCCGGTCGCCCCGTGCGCATCGAACTGGTGGATGCCGCCAGTCGCGAGCCCGTCGAGACCCTTGAGGTGGACGCCGTGCTGGTGGCCACCGGTCGGGTGCCGGTCAGCGCCAGTCTCAATCTGGCGTCGGTCGGTGTCGAGACCCAGCGGGGGTTCATCCCCGTCGATGACGGCATGCGGGTGCTGGCCGGTGCTGAGCCGGTGCCCCACCTCTGGGCCGTGGGGGATGTGACCGGCAAGATGATGCTGGCGCACACCGCCGCGGCCCAGGGGGTCGTGGCTGTCGAGAACATCGCCGGCGGTCAGCGCCACATCGATTACCGATCCATTCCCGCCGCCACCTTTACCCACCCCGAGATCGGTTCGGTGGGCCTGTCGGAGGCCGAGGCCCGCAGTGAGGCCGAACGGGAGGGATTTGAACTGGGCAGCGTTCGCAGTTACTTCAAGGCCAACTCCAAGGCCCTGGCCGAACTCGAGAGCGACGGGATGTTGAAGCTGCTGTTCCGACGGGACAACGGCGAGGTGCTGGGTGCCCACATCTACGGGTTGCATGCCGCCGATCTGATCCAGGAGATCGCCAACGCCATTGCCCGTCGTCAGTCCGTGCTCACCCTCGTGCAGGAGGTGCACACCCACCCCACCCTCAGTGAGGTGGTCGAAGCGGCCTACAAGCAGGCTGCCCACGCCGTCGCGCACTGAGGTCGCCCATGCAGATCCGTCGTCGCCCCCCCAACCCCAGCGTGCGGGTGGCCCATCTCGAATTCGGCATCCCCCATCAAGAGGAAGAGCCACGGCACATCCTCGAGCAGATCGTGTGGGAGAAGGACCGTGAGACGGCCCAGGCCCGGGAGCGGGTTCCCCTCGACAGTCTCAAGAAGCAGGTGCTGGAGCTGCCGCCACCCCGGGACTTCGTGGCCGCCCTGCGGGCCAGTTGCCGCCGACCGGCTGTGATCGCTGAGATCAAGAAAGCAAGCCCCAGCAAAGGGGTGATCCGAGAACACTTCGATCCCGAAGCGATCGCCAGGGCCTACGCCGACGGTGGCGCCAGCTGCCTCTCGGTGCTCACCGACCGCCCCTTCTTCCAGGGTGGATTTGATGTGCTGGTGGCGGTGCGTCAGGTTGTGGACCTGCCCCTGCTCTGCAAGGACTTCATCCTCAGCCCATATCAGCTCTATCAGGCCCGCGTGGCCGGCGCCGATGCGGCCCTGCTGATCGCTGCGATCCTCAGTGACCAGGACCTCACCTATCTCCTGCGGGTGGCCCATGGGCTCGGGCTGACGGTGCTGCTCGAGGTGCATGACAGTGAGGAGATGGAGCGGGTGCTTGCACTCCCCGTCTGGTCAACGCCGGCCCAGGCCGCCGGCACCCTGATCGGCATCAACAACCGTGACCTGACCAGCTTTGAGACCGATCTCGCCACCACGGAGCAGCTCATGGGTTCCCATGGCGATCAGCTGCGCCGCTGTGGTGCCCTGCTGGTGAGTGAGTCGGGGTTGTTCAGTCGCACCGATCTCGACCGCGTCCAGCAGGCCGGAGCCGATGCGGTGCTGGTGGGTGAAGCCCTCATGCGCCAGGACGATGTGACGACCGCCCTGGAGAGGCTGATCGAAGGCTGAAACAATGAAATCCCCCGTCCGGACAGCGTCCGGACGGGGGACAGCCAGGGCAGAGACACCAGCCTGGACAGAAACAATGGAGGCGCTCAGACCTTGCGGCTGTAGTACTCCACCACCAGCAGTTCGTTGATCTCGAGCGCCACCCACTCCCGCTCGCAACCACCGGTGACCCGGGCGGTCATCTTGGCCTTCTCAAACTCAAGATGGGGAGGAATGTTGGCGAGGCCGGGGAACTCAAGGTTGGTTTCGGCCAGTTTGCGGCTTGGTTTCCGCTCGCGGATGGCCACCACGTCGCCCGAACGGCACTGGTAGCTGGCGATGTCGACCACCCGGCCATTCACGGTCACATGACCATGGTTGACCAGCTGGCGGGCGCCGGGGATGGTGGGTCCGAAACCGAGACGGAAACAGACATTGTCGAGGCGTCCTTCAAGCAGCTTGAGGAGGTTCGTGCCGGTGGACCCTTCCATGGCACGGGCCTTCTTCACGTAGCGGACGAGCTGCCGTTCAGAGATGCCGTAATTGAAACGAAGCTTCTGCTTCTCTTCGAGACGGATGGCGTATTCGGAGCGCTTGCGACGGGCTTGGCCGTGCTGACCTGGTGGGTAAGACCGCTTGGCGGACTTACGGGTGAGACCGGGAAGGTCTCCCAAGCGCCGCGTCACCCTCAGTCGAGCACCGCGGTATCGAGACATGGAGACAGAAAGGAGTCAGGATGGATTGATTCGTCCGCAGGGTTCCGCCGGTGTGCCGAGAGGAGGTGCAGAGCCCAGCAGGACCTGACCTTTCCACCGGCGCCCCGGCATGGCCTGGGGGCGAATCTGTGATCCTACCTCGCCCAGAGACCCTCCATCGACGGCCGTTGGTGCGGCTGCTGCAGGCCCTCGTGCGCCTGTACCGCTGGTTGATTTCACCCCTGCTGGGTCCCCCTCGCTGCCGTTACGTGCCCAGCTGCAGTGCCTACGCCCTCGAGGCCCTCGAGGGCCATGGGGCCTGGCGGGGCAGTGTGCTCACCCTGCAGCGCCTGGCCCGATGTCATCCCTGGGGCGGTTCGGGATTTGATCCCGTGCCCCCTCCTCCGTCCCCCGGACCAGCGACCCGGCCCCCAGGGGCAGGGGCCCATGCCTGAGGGGACCGTGCCTGAGGGGACCGTGCCTGAGGGGACCGTGCTGGTGCTGGTCACCCGTCGGGGGTGCTGCCTCTGCGAAGGCCTGGCCGAGCGGCTCGCCTCCCTTGGCCCTGCCCTGCCGCTGCCCGTGCAGGCCGTTGATGTTGATGGCGATCCTGTGTTGCTGGCCCGGTACGACGTCGAGGTGCCGGTGCTGCTGCTGCGCCAGGCCGGTCGTTCCGACCGACTGCTGCCGCGGGTTCCCCCCCGGCTGGCAGGGGACCGACTGGTGGAATGGTTGCGCGATCGGATTTCTGGGTCCAAAACCGCCTAGAACGGCCCGCATCCGCAGCATCGGCCGACGATGACCTCCGCTGCCCCGCAGCCGACCCCCGCCGTCCGACTGCACGAACTGCTCAGGGATGCCGGCCTGCCGGTTCCCTCCGGCCTGCCGGATCCTCCGGTCACGGCCGTCAGTGCCGATTCCCGACGGGTGGCACCGGGCACCCTGTTCGTGGGGCTGCCCGGCGGCCGTGTCGATGGAGGTTCGTTCTGGCCGGCGGCGCTGCAGGCCGGCGCCAGTGCCGCCGTGATCGGTCCGGCCGCCGCGGCCCTGGCCCCGCCCGGCCCCAAGGACCCCGTGCTTGTGCTGGCGGATCCCCTCGCCGATGCGGCGGGCCGCCTGGCGGCGGCCTTCTGGGGATTCCCGAGCGCCGGACTGAGGCTGATCGGCGTCACCGGCACCAACGGCAAAACCACCACGACCCATCTGATCGAGCATCTGGCCGCCGCTGCGGGCTGGCCGGCGGCCCTGTTCGGCACCCTCGTCAACCGCTGGCCGGGCCGTACCCTCACTGCCTCCCACACCACCCCGTTCGCCGACCAGCTGCAGGCCGAACTGGCCCAGGCCGTGGCGGCGGGGGTGCGCCTGGCGGCGATGGAGGTCAGCTCCCATGCCCTCGATCAGCAACGGGTCGCTGGCTGCCGCTTCGCGGGGGCCGTCTTCACCAACCTCACCCAGGACCATCTCGACTACCACGCCGATCTGGACAGTTACTTCCAGGCCAAGGCCCGGCTCTTCGAGCCTTCGCTGCTGGCGGGAACAGCGGTGGTCAATGTGGATGATGCCCACGGCCGCCGGCTGGCCTCCCGGCTGGGGGAGCGGTGCTGGCGCAGCTCCCTCGAGGATCCGACGGTCGAGCTGACCATGGCCGACCTGCGCATGTCTGCCGCCGGCGTCGAAGGAACCATCGTCACGCCTGTCGGTTCAGCGCCCTTCCGTTCTCCCCTGGTGGGCGGGTTCAATCTCATGAATGTGCTGCAGGCGGTGGGGGTTCTGCTGCAGCAGGAGCTGCCCCTTGACGTGTTGCTGCAGGGATTGGCGTCGTTCCGGGGGGTGCCCGGACGCATGGAACGGGTGCCGGGTCGCGCCGATCAACCGGCGGTGCTCGTCGACTACGCCCACACCCCCGATGCCCTCGACAACGCCCTGCGGGCCTGTCGGCCCTTCACCGACCGGGAGCTGATCTGCGTCTTCGGCTGCGGTGGCGACCGGGACCGGGGCAAACGCCCGCAGATGGGGGCCATCGCCGCCCGGCTGGCGGACCGGGTGGTGGTCACCTCCGACAACCCCCGCACCGAGGACCCTGCCCGAATCCTGGAGGATGTGGTGGCCGGCATTCCCGCCGGCACGGCACTGGTGGTCGAGGCTGACCGGCGGCAGGCCATCCAGGGGGCGATCGCTTCGGCCGCTGGCGGTGACCTGGTGCTGATTGCCGGCAAAGGTCACGAGGATTACCAGATCCTGGGCAGCGAGAAGATTCACTTCGACGACCGGGAGGAGGCAGCAAGGGCTCTGGCCACGGAAAGCTCCCCCTGAACGTTTCGGCCGGTAAGGTCCGCCAATTGACGTGTCTTCGCCACCATGGCCCAGGGGCCTTCCATTTCTCGACGCTTCCTTGCCGAACTGTTCGGCACCTTCTGGCTGGTGTTCGGCGGTTGCGGCAGCGCGGTTCTGGCCGCCGTCTTCCCCTACGACGCCCCCACCGCGAACCCCCTCGGCCTTGGCTTTCTGGGCGTTTCGATCGCCTTCGGCCTGACCCTGCTGACCATGGCCTTCGCCATCGGCCACATCTCCGGCTGCCACATCAACCCCGCCGTCAGTTTCGGCCTCTGGGCCGGTGGCCGCTTCCCCAGCCGCGACCTGCTTCCCTACATCGCCGCCCAGGTGCTGGGAGGCACCATCGCCGGCGGCCTGCTCTACGGCATTGCCTCGGGTCGGGCCGGTTTTGAACTGGCGGGCTCCAATCCCCTGGCCACCAATGGCTACGGAGCGCACTCCCCCGGCGGCTATGGCCTTGCCTCGGCGCTGCTCCTCGAGGTGATCCTCACCTTCGTTTTCCTCATCGTCATTCTCGGCAGCACCGACCGACGGGCTCCCAGCGGCTTTGCCGGCCTGCCCATCGGTCTTTCCCTGGTGCTGATTCACCTGATCAGCATTCCCATCACCAACACCTCGGTCAATCCCGCCCGCAGCACCGGTGTGGCTGTGTGGATCGGCGGTGATGCCATCGGCCAGCTCTGGCTGTTCTGGGTCGCCCCGATCGTGGGGGCTCTGCTGGCTGGCTGGGTCTACCGCAACCTGCTCGAGGAGCCCCAGGGCAACGCCTGATCCGCGGCCAATTCAGCCCACCTGCTCCTGGCGTTGCAGCCAGGACCAGATCAATGCAGCGAGACCACTGGGCAGCAGCAGCCACCACAGCCGCTGCCGATCAGGACGCCGCAGCACCTTGTGTTCGGTGTCCTTGGCAGCGGCGTAGGGGGACTCCTTGACCGTTTCGGGATTCACCTTGCCTCCCCCCGGCACGCCAGCCGGAGCCACCGGGGTCTCGGCACCATCCTTGGCGGCCGCATAGGGCGATTCCTTGACGGCCTCCGGGTCCCGGGTTCCTCCCCCCGGCGTCGCCACTCCAGGGTCCTGGGCCAGGGCTGGCACCGACAGGGCCAGCACGAGGGCCGCCAGTCCGGCCAGTGGCAGTCGCGAACGCAGCATCGGAGGTCAGTCTCTGATCGCAGGCTAGAAATGACCTGCGGTCAAAGCCCTCAGATCCTCACGCCATCTTCCGCATCCAGGTGCGGTTCAGGGGCCTCATCTTCGCCCTCCTCCATGAGGCTGTCGGCGACGTATTCGATCAGCCGCAGCAAGGCCTGGTGATTGCCCGCGGCCTGCTCTGCCAGCAGCTCGCGCACATGGCGCAGGGGCAGACCAAAACCGAGCAGGATGGTGATCAGACGGAACTCGATGTCAGGCCGTGAGCCCTCCAGGGCATCGCCGACCAGTTCTTCCGCCAGGGCAAAGCCGTTCCAGAGCACCACGCCGACTTCTTCGCCGGGGTCAATCCGGGCGAGGGGATGCACAAACCGCCGACCGTGAGCAGGCACCAGGAAGCAGGCGGGACGTGGTCACCTTAGGAGGTCCGACCTGGGCCCAGCAGCGCGTCGAGGTGCTCGAGCAGGGTGTCGATCTCTTCATCGGTGGTCACCACATGGGTGCAGGCCCGCAGGCAGGGGGGATCGGCCAGCATGCGCAGGTGCAGACCCCGTTGGGCCAGGGCCATCACCAATCGCTGGGGATCATGGCCGGGGACGGTGAAACTGACGAGGCCGCTGGCCGGCGGGAACTCCTGGAGCAGGGGCTCCATCTCCGCCCGATCGCGCAGCCCCTGCCACAGCCGCTGGCTGCGCTGGCGGATCACGGTCTCCCGTTCGACGTCGCTGCCGCAGCCTTCGAGGGCGGCCAGGGAGGCCCGCAGTCCAGCACCAAGCGGAAGGCAGCTGGTGGCCACTTCAAAGCGGCGGGCGTCGGCATGCCAGGGGCTGCCCCCCTGGCCCTCATCGGCGAGGCTGCGCCAGCCGATCAGGGTGGGGCTGGCCGTCGCGAGCAGCCGCTGCGACAGCACCACGCCCCCGAGGCCCTCGGGGCCGCAGCACCATTTGTGACCTGTGAAGGCATAGATGTCGGCCCTGTCGGGCACTGACCCCAGGGCCAGGCTGCCCATGGCCTGGGCGGCGTCCACCAGCAGCCAGGGGTGCAGGGGATGCGCTGCCAGACGGTCGGCCACCGCCTCGATGGGCATCGGCATCCCCGTGTTCCAGAGCAGGTGGGACAGGGCCACGAGGCGCGTGCGCGGCTGCAGCCGTTCCTCGAGGGACTGGAGCACGTCCGCAGCGCTGCGGGCCCTCTGGACTGGAAAACGATCGATGGTGAGGTCGTGACGTCGGGCCAGCTCGAGGGCTGCGGCCACCACCCCCGGATGCTCGGCATCGGAGAGCAGCAGCCGCTCTCCGGCCTGGAAGGGCAGCCCCCACAGGGGCAGCACGCAGCCACCGGTGACGTTTTCGGTGAGGGCGAGACGATCGGGGGACACGCCGCACCAGTGGGCCAGGGTCGAGCGCAGAGCTGCGGTCTCGCGCGCCATCCAGGGAAAGGCGTCGCTGCCGAAGGGCCCAAGGGACTGGAGGGTTTGCCAGCTGTCGACCATCGCCCGCAGAGCGCCGTCGGGCAGGGGGCCCTGGCCTCCGTAGTTGAAATAGACCTTGCCCTTCAGGGCGGGCAGCTGGTCCCGCAGGGCGTCGATGGCGGTGGGATCGGGGCTCAGAGCACCTGGCCCACCGCGACGGCGGCGATGGCGGAGAACAGGGTGATGCCGAGGGCCGTGAGCGGTGACTGGCCCTGGGCCACGGCAAGGCTGGTCACCACTCCCGCCCCCAGGGCGGCGACGGCCAGCTGATTGGTCAGCTCGGAGCGCTGGGGAGGCAGGGACACGGCCGGTCGGTGACTCGTCAGACCCTAGGGAGAGGTGTCGCGGAGCACTTGACGGCCGGCTCCGTTCGTTACTCGTCGTGGGAGTTCGTAAAGCTCCGCAATCTTCCGGCCGGTCGCGCCCGTCCCTGGGCGGCCCAGCGCTGCAGGGCGGCCAGCGATTCCCGTGCCGTGCGGCTGAGGGGAATCAGATCGCTGGCCGCCGCCACCAGGTCGGCCTCCTCGAATTCCCGTCCTTCGCTGAAGGCCGTCAGCATCGCCTCCAGCACGATCTGCTCCAGCTCCGCCCCCGAGAACCCCTCACAGCGGTCCACCAGGGTGTCGAGGGGCAGGCCATGGTCGGGCCGTCGGCGCCGCAGCTGCAGATCAAGGATCTGCCGCCGTTCGTCGGCGCTGGGCAGGTCGAGCAGAAAGATTTCATCGAAGCGGCCCTTGCGCAGCAGTTCCGCCGGCAGGCGATCGATGGCGTTGGCCGTCGCCACCACGAACACCGGGCTGGTCTTCTCGGCCATCCAGGTGAGCAGGGTCGCCAGCACCCGCTGGCTGGTGCCGCCGTCGCTGCGGCCATCAAACCCGAAGCCCTTGTCGATTTCGTCGATCCAGAGGATGCAGGGGGCCATGCCTTCCACCATGCGGATCATGTCGCGCGTGCGGGCTTCACTGGCCCCCACCAGCCCCGCGAACAGGCGGCCCAAGTCGAGGCGCAGCAGCGGCATCGCCCAGTCATGGGCGATGGCCCTGGCCGTGAGGGACTTGCCCGTGCCCTGGGGGCCCACGAGCAGCACCCCCCGCGGTGGAGGCAGTCCGTAGGCGCGGGCTTCGGCGCCGAAGGCTCCCCGCCGACGTTCCAGCCATTGCTTGAGCTGATCCAGTCCACCGATGTCGGCCCGGCTGGCCTGGGTCGGGCAGTACTCGAGCAGATCGCTGCGGGCCAGGGCCAGGCGTTTTTCCTCCAGCACGTCCTCGAGGTCGGCGGCCTCAAGGCCGCCATGGCGCACCAGCGCGCGGGCTGCCAGCTGGCGGATGCGTTGTTCAGGCAGGCCGCGGCAATTGCTGGCCAGGGTGTCGAGGGTGTCAGCGGGCAGCGGCGCCCCCGCCGCCTGGGCCAGGCTCTGCAACAGCCCGCGGATTTCGACGGCGTCGGGCAGGGGCAGGTCCAGCACCGTGACGCTGGCCTCCAGTTCCCGGGGCAGCTGGGCCTCGGGGGCCGAGATCAGCAGGGTCCGTCCCTGGCGTCGCAGGTCAACGGCCAGGTTGCGCAGGCGCCGGCAGACGGCGCTGTCTTCGACATACCGATGGAAGTCGAGCAGCAGCAGCAGGGCGGGCTGCTGGTCCGGCAGCAGGTCGAAGAGATCCAGGGCCTGCAGCGGCTGGCGGGCCGCCTTGCCTGCATGGTTGGGCAACCCCTGCAGGCCGGCCACCACGTCCCAGCGCAGCAGCGGGCGCTGGTCGAGCCCGCGGGCGACCTCGCCGAGAAGCCGCAGCAGTCGCTCCTCTTCCTGCTGCCGGATCCAGAGGATGGGGGTGCGGCTGCGGATGAGCAGATCCAGCTGGGTCACCCAGGCCGTCATGAATCGTCGGGGCTCTGGAGGGTCCGCAGGGCCTGCCAGCGGGGGTCCAGGGGCTGAACCGTTCCCGGGTCGGCCAGCAGCCCCGGGCAGTCGTCGCGGCAGAGGCAGCGCAGGGGCTGCACCAGGCTGAGCTGCTCAAAGAGCCAGTGCTCGGGATCAAAGCTGCCCTGGGGGTCAAGGCTGTCGAGGGGCAGTTCGTTGCCGCCGTCCAGCACAATCTCCACCGGTGCCTCGCCGCTGTCGCCAGGGTCCTCGAGA
>CAMASU010000009.1 GCA_945861105.1 Synechococcus sp. UW140 | reverse complement strand
CTGCTGGAGAGGGACTGGCAGGACGCCAGCGAAGGCCTCTACCCGCGGGAGCTGCTCTTTGACGCCCCCTGGGGCGAATGGCTGCTGCGCTACCCACGGGTCTGGCTTGATCTGCCCGCGATCTGGGCGCGACGCCAGCGCCGTGATGTGCGCGACCTGCCGGTGGACGTCGACGGCAGCGCCTTTCCTGACTATTACCTCCAGAACTTCCACCACCAGACGGACGGCTACCTCAGTGACCGCTCAGCGGAGCTGTACGACCTGCAGGTCGAGATCCTGTTCAACGGCACAGCCGATGCCATGCGCCGCAGGGTGCTGCGCCCCCTGGTCCAGTCCCTGCGGGGGGTGAACCGGCCCCGCATCCTGGACGTGGCCACCGGAACCGGTCGCACGCTGCAGCAGATCCAGGCGGCTCGACCGGAGGCTTCTCTGGTGGGGATCGACCTCTCGGAGGCCTACCTGCGTCAGGCGGCGCGGCGCCTCAACCAGCGACCGGGGGTGTTGCCCCAGCTGCTCCAGGGCAACGCCGAGGAACTGCCGTTCCGGGATGCCAGTTTTGATGCCGTCACCTGTGTGTTTCTGCTCCACGAGCTGCCGGCCGAGTCCCGCTCGGCGATGCTGCGGGAGTGTCGGAGAGTGCTGCGGCCCGGCGGTCGGCTGGTGCTTGCGGATTCGATCCAGCTGGCCGATGCCCCCGACTGCGCAACGGTGCTGGAAAACTTCCGCCGCGTCTTCCACGAGCCTTACTACCGCCATTACATCAGCGACGATCTCGAGGCCCGGATCGCTGGGGCCGACCTGCAGCTGCAGGGGGCCGAATCGTGGTTCATGACCCGCGTCTGGTGGGCAGACCGCGGCAGGGACGACTAAACCCTATAGATCAGATTTCGGATGGGGAATACAATCTGAAGCAAAGTTGAAAGGTTCGGCATGAACCGCTTAACTGACCCTGTCTCCAGTGGGTGCCGATGACCAACCCGTTCCGGGTCCGCTGGCTTGAGGGCTGGACCTTCCAGACCGTTCTGCTGGGGGGCCGTCCTGTGGTCGAGGCCCATGGTTATGGCATCTGCCTGCGCACGGACCTTCTGGAGGGGGAAAGCCCCCGCGATGCCGCCGATCGCCTGGTGCTCGAAGAAGACCGTCGCCGCCGGTCCCTGCGCAATGCCTGGAAACGTGGGCCGCAGCACCTCCTGCAGGCCGTGATCGAAGGGGAGGACGTGTCGGACCGTGAGCCCGTCGCCGCCGACACACCCAGGGTGGACCAGCAGCTGCACAAAGAGCTGTGCCTTTCACCCCGGCAAGAAGTGATGCAGGGCCTCGGCCGCTAGCAGGCCACAGCCACCCCAGCGCAGCACCACCCAGAACCTGTCGCCGCCGGTGGGCTCCATCGGCAGGCGATCGCTCAGCATGTCGTTGAGCCAGCGCTGGCGCTGAAGGCTGCGGCGATGACCGCTGCCTGCACCTCTGCCTGCACCTCTGCTCGGGGGGCTGACGCTGAGCAGGCGATCGAGCACGGCCAGATGGTGCAGCATCCGCACCGGAGCCTGGGGACGCTTCATGATGGTTCTTTCTGATGAACAGGACCATGGCCCTCTGGCCCGAGGAGGTCCAGGCCGATGCCAGGTTGCTGCACGAGCAGCTGCGGCTGGGGGATCGGGACTGGCATCGCTGGAAGGCTGACGCCGATCGCCGCGCCGCCGAACAGCTCGCGGCGGCCCTTGCACAACTGCTGCAGGGACAGACGGAGGAGGCCGAGGCCCTCACCGACAGTGCCCTGCGCTGGCTGCGACGGGACCAGCGGGATCCGGGCTGTCCCCGTCACGGTTCCAGGACTCCCTGACGACGCTTGGCCAGTTGCACCCTGGTGCCCCGCGGGCTCCAGCGGATGTCGTCAAAGCACTGTCGAATCAAGAACAGACCACGACCCGAGGGCGCATCAGGCATCTCCGGAAGCTGAAAGCAACGACATTCAGCGGGGATTCCTGGTCCTTCGTCCTGGATCTGCCACACGAACCACCCATTGAGCAGGATGCGTCGGACCCGCAGCGACTTGCGGGGGTCCTCCCGGTTGCCATGGCGCACGGCGTTGACAAGGGCCTCCTGGAGACCTAACCGCAGCAGTTCACGCTCCTCGTCCGGCACCGGCTCGAGCAGCACCTCCAGCAACGCCTGAAGCTGCAGCGTCGAAGGAGTGATGAAGAGGCTCCAGCTCAGGCCGGAGGACGGTCGTGGCGACAGACCATGACGCATGCCAGGGGCTCCGAGCCTTGTCGATCCTATCGAGACAGGGCAGGCCCGTCGATTCCGGGATGGCGGAGCAGGGCATCCATCACCCGCACCCCCCGCAGCTGATTGACCAGGGGGAGGTGGCCCTCCGGAGCCTCGAGGCTCCAGGTGAAGGCCGTCGGGTAACGGGTCCAGATCCCTTCCGCCTTCCAGCCCAGCAGGGGCCACAGCCGTTCCCAGCGCTGCTCGCACTGCTGCCAGAGGCGTCGTTGCACCCGGAAGCCATAACGGCCCTGGGAATAGAACCACCACAGATGGTCGATGGCATCCAGGTCGGCCGGGGCAATTGGAGCGACTTCACTGAAATAGACATAGCCGCGGCGTTCGGCACCGGGGCCGGCCAGGCGCCGCAGCAGGGCGCTGGTGACCCGATCGGCCTCCTCCCACTGCTGCAGCACCAGCGCCTGCTGCAGGGCCACCGCCAGGTCTGCCTCGCTGGACTGGACCGTGAGGCACCCCGACGGCCAGCGCTGGTCCAGGAGCAACCGCTGCTGTGGATCTTCGGCCAGTAGTTGCAGCAGGGATCCCCAGGCCCAGTCGGCGGGATCGGGGCCAGCGGCGCCGATGGCGCTCCAGATCGATGGCTGCAGTTCTGCGCCCAGCGCTCTGAGGCGCCCCCAGTCGCGCCGGCGTTGCCGCTCTCCAGCGGCGAGGAACCGTTGCAAGGCTGAGGACGCGGTGGCACCGCTGGCGCTCGGGGCGGGGCTGGGACCGGTCAACATGAAGTCTTGGCCAGGCTTCAGTATCGCAGCGGCGCGGGGTGGATCGGATGGATGTCACTCGACCGGTGGAGGGCTTTCTGCAGGAGCCTGGGGTGCTGGTGGACGTGCGCAGTCCTGCCGAGCATCGGCAGGGGCACATCCCAGGCGCCGTCAACCTTCCCTTGTTCGATGACGACGAACGGGCGCGGGTGGGCACGGTCTACAAACAGGAGGGTCGGAACGCCGCCGTGCGCCTGGGCCTGGCGATCACCGGTCCGCGGCTGGCCGGCTGGGGCGAGCGTCTGACGCAGCTCGCCGACACCGGCCCGCTGCGCGTCTACTGCTGGCGCGGTGGTCTTCGCAGCGGCAGCGTCGGCTGGCTGGCGGCCACCCTTGGCCTGGACCATTGCCTGCTTGCCGGTGGGTACAAAAGATTCCGTCAGTGGGTGCTGGCCGAAGTCGCCCGGCCCAGGCGGCTGATGGTGCTGGGGGGCAGCACCGGCTGCGGCAAGACGGAGGTGCTCAAGGCCCTGCGCCGGCGGGGTCAGCCCGTGGTCGATCTGGAGGCCCTGGCGAACCACAGGGGCAGCAGCTTCGGGGGCCTCGGTCTCGGTGCCCAGCCGAGTGGGGAAGCCTTCGAAAACGCCCTGGCCTGGAGCCTGCGTGAGCATTCCCCGTCCCGGGCGATGTGGGTGGAGGCCGAGAGCGTCCAGGTGGGACGCTGCCGCATCCCTGCTGGCTTCTGGGCCCTGATGAAGGAGGCTCCGCTGGTGCTGCTGGAGCGACCGCTCGAGGAGCGGGTGGCGGCCCTCACCGAGCTGTATGGCGTGCAGGCTCCTGCGTTGCTGCTGGAGGCCACCATTCGCCTCGAGCGACGGCTGGGGCCCCAGCGCACCGTCGCCGCCACGGACCACATCCGTGCCGGTGCCATGGCCGAGGCCTGCCGGATCCTGCTGGATTATTACGACCGCACCTATGCCCATGAGCTGAGCCGCCGCCCAGCCCCGATCGCCCGGCTTGAGGCGGCGGGTCTCGACGCCGACGCGGTGGCGAGCCAGCTGGTCGGCCTGACCACCCCCTAAGCTGCACGCTTTGGCGAGCATGACGGCAGCCATCCAGTTCTTCCGTGGTGTCGACGAGCCTGTTGTGCCCGACATCCGCATGACCCGATCCCGGGATGGGCTGACGGGACAGGCTCTGTTCAGGTTCGAGGAACCCGAGGCCCTGGCCCCCGAGGCGATGGGTGACATCACCGGCATGTTTCTGGTGGACGAAGAGGGCGAACTGGTGACCCGCGACGTGAAGGCCGGGTTCGTCAATGGCAAGGCCAGTTTTCTCGAAGCCACCTTCACCTGGAAGAGCACGGCTGACTTCGAACGCTTCATGCGTTTCGCCGAGCGCTACGCCGCCTCCCACGATCTGGGTTTCAGCGCCACCTGAGGCGATACTGACTCCAACACTCCGGGGGGAGCCTTGAAGTTCTCGCAATGGTGCGCCTTCGCCGCCCTCCTGGCGGCGGGGGTGCTGCTCTGGAATCTGCGCGGGATCCTCATCGAGCTGTTCGGGTCCGTCGTGCTCGCCGTGGCACTCTCGAGCCTGGTCAGCAGCCTCGAGCAGCGGCTGGGCCTGCGCCGCTGGCAGGCATTGCCGCTGGCTCTGGTGATCGTCCTGCTGGTGCTCACCGCGATCGTGGCGCTGCTGATCCCCCCCTTCGTCGAACAGTTCGGCGAACTGGTCCAGCAGGTCCCCCGGGCGGCGTCAGCCCTGCTGCGGTTGACCAGCAGCGGCCTGGGTCGCATCTCGCAGATGGTCCACGGCCAGCCCCAGCTGCCCTTGCCCGACGGCTGGCTCCAGTCCCTCACCAGCGGCAGCGACTGGCAATGGAGTGCGGGGGTGGGTCGGCTGCTGGGCCTGGCCGGCAATCTCGGCGGTGGTCTGCTGCAGCTCGTCTTTGTCGTGGCGGTGGCCGTGATGCTCACGGCCCAGCCCGAGGGCTACCGGGGGGTGGCGATTCAGCTGGTGCCATCCACGCTGCGGCGGCGGCTGGGCGACGTGCTCGATCTCTGCGGAGAAGCCCTCAGCAGCTGGATGGTGGGCGTGCTGATCAGTTCCCTGTGCGTGGGGGTGCTGGCGTTCATCGGCCTCAGCCTCCTGGGGGTGAAGCTCACCCTGGCCAACGCCTTGCTGGCGGGGCTGCTCAACATCATTCCCAACGTCGGACCGACCCTCGGCACCATCTTTCCGATGTCGGTCGCCCTGCTCGAAAATCCCTGGAAACCGCTGCTGGTGCTGGTGCTCTATGTGGTGATCCAGAACCTGGAGAGCTACGTGATCACCCCATCAGTGATGCATCACCAGCTGAAGCTGCTGCCGGGCCTGACCCTGGCCGCCCAGGTGGTGTTCACGGTGGTCTTCGGCCCCCTCGGACTGCTGCTGGCCCTGCCACTGGCCGTCTGTCTGCAGGTGATCATCCGGGAACTGCTGGTCCACGACCTGTTCGATCGCTGGACCGGATCGCCAGCGCCATGACCCGAAGCACGACTGGGTTCAACTGGCCTGCCCTGCTGGGCAGCGTCGCCCTCGTGCTGCTGGGGCTGATGGCCTGGGAGCTGCGCTGGGTGCTGATGGTGCTGTTCGGCGCGATCGTGCTGGCCGTGGCCCTCGATGTGCCTGTGCAGGTGCTGATGAGGCGCCTGCACCTGGGCCGCCCGGCGGCACTCACCCTGGTGCTCGCCGCCTTCGGCAGCCTCGCCACGGTGCTGGTGTTGCTGCTGCTGCCGGAAGTGGTGGATCAGGTGCAGACCCTGATCCGGATCCTGCCGGCCCTGCTGGCCTATCTCGCTTCCCTGAGCGGCCGGGTGCCAGCCCTCAGCGAGTTCCAGGACACATTGAGGTCCCTCAGCAGCTTCGAGACCCTGCAGCCCCTGGGATCGCAGCTGCTGGGCCTGGCCGGCGGAGCAGCCAACGGCACCATTCAGGTGCTGCTGATGGCGTTGCTGGCCGTGCTCCTCTGCCTGGATCCCGCCAGCCACACCCGCCTGGTGCTGGCCGCCACCCCCCGCTTCTACCGGCAGCACATGCGTCGTCTGCTGCAGGAATGCCGCGATGCCCTGGGGGGATGGCTGGCAGGCATGACGCTGTCAGCGGCAGCAGTGTTCCTCGCGACCTGGGCGGGGCTGGCCCTGATCGGTGCCCCGCTGGCCCTGCTCAGCGGATTGATCTCCGGGGTGCTCACCTTCGTCCCCACCGTGGGGCCCACCCTGGCCACCCTGCTGCCGGCGGCGGTGGCCCTGCTGCTGGTCCCCAAGGTGGTTGTGAAGGTGATCCTGCTGCGTCTGCTGCTCCAGAACCTGGAGGCCTTTGTGCTGACGCCCCTCTTGCTCAAACGCACGGTGAACCTGCTGCCCACCGTGGCCCTGATGGGTCAGCTCAGTCTTGGCGCCCTGCTCGGCCTCCCCGGGGTGCTGCTCGCCCTTCCCTTCATCGTCGTCACCCAGGTGCTGCTGGAAGAAGTGCTGGTCCGTGAAATCATGGATCGCTGGACCCTGCGCGTCCGCGCCCGCCCCTGAACCACCAGGGGGTGATCAGCAGCACCACCACGGCCAGGCGGTGATGGCCCATGGCATACAGCAGCGTTGTCCAGGTGAAGTGCTGCACCAGCAGAGCCAGCTCGGAACGCAGGTCAAGGACCGCGAGCAGCGCCAGCAGCAGGGTGAGAAACCGCGGTTGCCTCACGCCACAGCCTCGCCCTCGGCGCCGGGCCGACGGCGGTTCAGTCGACCGCCAAGCAACGGAAGCAATGGGGGCACGACTCCGATGCTGGACCAGCTGCCCACCGCCACACCGATGGCCAGGGCCACGGCGAACCAGAACAGCGTCTGACCGCCGAAGAACACGAGGGCGAGGATCGGCAGTTCCGTGGTGAAGGAGGTGTAGAGCGAGCGTGTGAGGGTGCCGTCCACGGCCCGGTCCACCTGATCGTCGAGGGTCAGGTCCGGCAGAACCTGCTGCTGTTCGCGGATGCGGTCGAACACGACCACGGTGTCGTTCACCGAATACCCGGCGAGGGTCAGCAGGGCCACGGCGAAGAGACTGTCGACCTCGACGCCGGCCAGCAACCCCAGCCAGGCGAACACCCCCGTGGTGATCAGGACGTCGTGGGCCAGGCAGAACAGGGCCAGCACCGCGTACAGACGGGCGTAGCGCGCCGTGATGAACAGGGCGACACCGAGAAAGCTCACCAGCAGGGCCAGCAGGCTGCTCTGCAGCAGTTGCTTGCCCAGCACCGGGCCAATGGTGTCGATGCGGGTGCCGCTGGGATCGAGGGGACCGGCGAGGCGACTGAGACGCTCCACCACCTCTCCGCTCTCGGCCGGGCTCAGGGCGGGCAGGCGCAACGCCACGGCCCGACCGCCATCGAGCAGCTGCACAGAAGCCGGATGGTTGAGGCTGCGAGCCACCGCCTCGCCACTGAGGCTGCTGCAGCTATCGCCGCAGCGCCGTTCCACCTGGATGGCGGTGCCGCCGGTGAAATCAAGTCCTGGCCTCACGGGCGCACCGATGGGCGACAGCCAGGAGAGGATCACCCCCAGCAGGCTCAGGGCAAGCAGAACGGCGGTGATGGCGAAGCTGAGGCGTCGATGGCGGGTGACCCGGAAGCGGGGCTCCCGCAGCAGGGCACCGGTGGAGGACGTCATCGCAGGGAGGCCATGGGAAGGAACAGACCCGGCCGGCGCAGGGCGGGATAGGTGAGCAGCAGGCGCAGCAGGGTGCGGGTGCAGGTGAGGGCGGTGAAGAGACTCAGCAACACCCCCACCGAGAGGGTGACGGCAAAGCCACGCACCAGGCCGCTGCCAAGCCAGCCGAGGGCGATGCAGCTGATCAGGGTGGTGACATGGCCGTCGAAGATCGAGGCAAAGGCCCGGGAGAAGCCGGCGTCAACGGCCCTGAAGAGGGTCTGACCGTCCTGCAGCTCCTCCTTGGTGCGCTCGAAGATCAGGATGTTGGCATCCACAGCCATGCCCACTGAAAGGATGAACCCGGCAATGCCCGGCAGGGTGAGGGTCACCGGGATCAGGGCATAGATCGCCAGGTTGAACAGGGCGTAGAGCATCAGTGCCACCACGGCCGTCAGGCCTGGCAGGCGATAGACGAGAACCATGAACACTCCGACCATCGCGGTGCCGACCAGGGCCGCCACCAGGCTGTTGCGGATGTTCACCGCCCCCAGGGTGGGCCCAACGGAGCGGTTCTCGATGATCTGAACAGGCAGGGGCAACGCCCCGCCCCGCAGCTGCACCTCGAGCTCGCGGGCTTGCTCGGCGGTGAAGCGACCGGTGATGGTGGCGGCTCCGCCCGTGATGCCTGCCGTGGCGAACTGGGGCCCCACACTGGCTTCACTGATGGGTCGCCCGTCGAGGGTGATGCCCAGCATGCGGCGGCTGCCGGCGATCTCCTTGGTCAGGGCGGCGAATTGATCGCCCCCCTTGGGATCGAACCGCAGGGTCACTTCCCAGAACGGGCTGTTGGCCTGCTGCTGGCGGCCCGCATCGATGAGGTGGGTGCCGGTGAGCTGGGGAGGCCCGAAGAGGGCGATCAGGCGGCGGTCACTCTCCTCCTGCAGGCGTTCCAGCTGCCGGGCCTCGCCCTCCCCCTCGGGGGCGGGCAGCCCCAGCTCCTTGAGGGTGTCCCGCAGGGGGCCCTGGAGATCGGTTTTGGTGGTGGTGTCGCTGCCATCCTCCGAGGTGCGGCCGGCCAGCTGGGCCTGGCGGGCCTGAATGATCTGGCGCAGCTTGAGCAGGCCGGTCATGGTCGACTCGGTGCCTGGCTTCTGGGTGCGGAAATCGAGCACGGCCGTGGTGCCGAGAACGGCGGCGGCGCTGCGGGGATCCTGCACCCCAGGTAACTGCACGACGATGCGGTCATCACCGGCGGTGGTCAGGGTGGCCTCGGAAACACCGAGACCGTTGACCCGGCGCTCGAGAACGCTGCGGACGGCCTCCAGTTCCTGGGGGCCCACCTTCGTGACACGACCGGCAGGCTGAAGCTGAAGGGTGAGCTGGCTGCCCCCGCGCAGGTCGAGGCCCAGGGACAGGGGCAAGGAACGCAGCACCAGAAGGCTGCCGATGGCCAGCGCCAGAATCAGCGCGAGCCATCCCTGGGAGCGGTTCATCGCTGCACGAGCCGCTGAACGGTCTCGACGATCTGATGGGGCTGAATGATCGTCAGGTTCTCCAGCTTGCCGTTGTAGGGAGTGGGGATGTCCTGGCTGGACAGGCGCACGGGAGCGGCATCCAGTTCGTCGAAACACTGCTCGGTGATCAGGGCGATCAGCTCAGCGGCAATGCCCCCGGTCTTCATGCACTCCTCCACGATCACCACCCGGTGGGTCTTAGCGATCGAGCGGCTGATGGCTTCCATGTCGAAGGGTTTGAGGCTGATCAGATCAATCAGCTCGGGGTCATAACCCTGCTCCACCAGCTGCTTGACGGCGGCCTCACAATGGTGACGCATCCGGGAGTAGGTGAGCAGGGTGATGTCATGGCCCTCCCGCACCAGCTCAGCCCGATCGAGGGCACAGGTGTAATCGCCGGCCGGGATCTCTTCGCTGAGGTTGTAGAGCAGCACATGCTCGAAGAAGAGCACGGGATTGTCATCGCGGATGGCGGCCTTCATCAGCCCCTTGGCATTGGTGGGGGTGCTGCAGGCGACGATCTTGATGCCTGGCACGGCATGGAAATAGGCCTCAAGTCGCTGGCTGTGCTCCGCTCCCAGCTGGCGGCCGACACCCCCGGGACCCCGAACCACCGTGGGGATCGTGAAATTGCCACCGCTGGTGTAGCGGAGCATGCCCATGTTGTTCGAGATCTGGTTGAAGGCCAGGAGCAGAAAACCCATGTTCATGCCTTCGATGATGGGTCTCAGTCCCGTCATCGCCGCCCCCACGGCCATGCCGGTGAAGCTGTTCTCGGCAATCGGGGTGTCGAGCACCCTCAGTTCTCCGTACTTCTCGTAAAGACCCTTGGTGACTTTGTACGAGCCTCCGTATTGCCCCACGTCCTCACCCATGACGCAGACATGGGGATCCCGGGCCATCTCTTCATCGATGGCATCCCGGAGGGCGTTGAAGAGCAGGGTCTCGGCCACAGGTCTCAGGGCAGCACGGCAGGCCGGTGAACCGGCAGGCGGCCAACCTATCAGCGGCCTGTCAGCCGCCGGCGGCGAAGGTGGTGAGCAGCAGCACCGAGAGCAACAGCCCGGGGGAAAGCAGCAGGGCCAGCAGGCCCAGGTCGTGGGGAGTCATCGAAGCCGTGCCGATGGCCCACGCTAGGCACCGGGCGGCGTACTGGCAGGCACCAGGCGACTCAGACCCAGCAGCAGCAGACCGACGGCGATCAGCCCGAAGGTGAAGCACGCCAGGCAGGCGCTTCCCACCAGCAGGGTCTTGACCGCCACCGCGATCGACTGGGCGACGGGTTGGTGGTAGGCGGGTGGATGGGCGCTGTAATAGCCCACCATCCTGGAGGTGATCAGCAGGGCCAGGCCGGCGAAGCCCGCGCTGGTGAGGCTGCCGGCGAAGCAGCGCAGGGGACCGGCGGTGGCTGGAGGGGTCTCGGTCATCGGCTGGAGGCGGTATGCGGGGGGAGGGCGGCACGGAACCGGCTGGTCCAGGTCTGGAGACCGGCGGCGGCGGCGGCGGGGCTGAGGTCCTCGGCGGCGCAACGGGCGGCCTCCAGGTCGTCAAAGAGTCCGAACAGCGTCGGGCCCGAACCGCTCATGGCCAGGGCACGCAGACCGGGGGCCGCCGCCAGGCGTTCGAGGCCGGCACGCACGGAGGGAACCTCAGGGGCGACCACCCGCTGCAGATCGTTGCGGAGAGCCTGGGGCTGCTCCGCCGGGGGCCAAGGGCTGGACTGGCCGAAACGCTGCCGCAGGGCCTGACGACGGGGTTCGAAGGCCGCCTCATCGCTGCCGTACTCCGCGCCGAGCCGCTGTCGGCAGAGGCTGTAGGCCCACGGCGTGGCGACACTCACCCCAGGGTCCTTGAGCAGCAGCACCCCCAGAGGGGGGAGATCCGGTAACGGTTCAAGCCGTTCACCCCGGCCGAAGCAGAGCTGGGTGCCGCCGCGCAGGCAGAAGGGCACGTCGGAGCCGATGGCCGCCGCCAGACGCTCCAGCACCTCCATGGCCAGCGGCAGTTGCCAGAGGGTGCAGAGGCCCCGCAGGGCAGCGGCGGCATCGCTCGACCCCCCCGCCAGCCCGGCCCCGATCGGGATGCGCTTGCACAGATGGATCGCCGCCCCCAGATCCGGCCGGCCCACCTCCCGACGCAGGGCCTCAGCCGCCTTCAGGATCAGGTTGTCCCCGTCGAGGGGAACGGGACCGGTGGTCGAATCGAGCGTCAGCCGCAGGTCCCCCTGCGGCAGGCACTCCAGCGTCAGTTGGTCCGCCAGGTCGATGGTCTGCATGACCATGGCGAGCTCATGGAATCCGTCCGGCCGCAGTCCCAGCACCTCCAGGTGGAGGTTGACCTTGGCGGGAGCGTCCAGCTGCACGGAACTCAAACGTCGGGGGGCAGGGCGCGGGCCAACGCTACCCATTGCCCGGGGGCCAGCTCCTGGGGCCGTTGGTCCAGACGGATCCCCACCGACCCGGCGAGGTCGGCCAGGCTGTCGATCGGCATCAGGCCGGACAGGGTGTTGCGCAGCATCTTGCGTCGGTTGGCGAAGGCAAGAGCGAGCAGCCGCTCCACCCGGCGGGCCTCGGTCGGCAGCAGCAGGGGACTGGGATGGGGCCGCAGCCGGATGACCTCCGACATCACCCGCGGCGGCGGTCGGAAGCAACGGGGCGGCACCAAGCAGACCGATTCGGCCTCGGCCAGCAGCTGCACCCGCACAGAAAGGGCACTGAAGGCGCTGCTCGCCGGTCGGGCCCGCAGGCGCTCGGCCACCTCGTGCTGGACCAGCAGCACCAGCCGTTCCAGCCGTCGCCACGGGGGTTGGTCCAGACGACCGAGCAGCCGCTGCAGCAGCGGGCCGGTGATGTTGTACGGAATGTTCGCCACCACCTTGTCGACCTCCGGCAACGGCAGCTCCAGGGCATCCCCCTGCTGCAGCTGAAAGCGGTCATCAGCACCGAACCGCTGGTGCAGGCCGTCGACCAGATCACGGTCGAGCTCGATGGCGTGCAGCACCTGGATCGGCGTGCCGAGCAAGACGGCCGTGAGCGCACCCTGGCCGGGGCCGATCTCCAGCAGCCGATCGTCCGCGGTCAGGTCGGCCGCGGCTGCGATGGCGCTGAGCACGGCCCGGTCGTGGAGCCAGTGCTGGCCGAAGCGGCGCCGGGCCCGGTGCGGGGAGGGATGGACCATTGCCTCCATGCTGCCCGAGGGGGGTCAGAGCTCATCCAGATGCAGCCAGCGCACGCCTCCGGTGGCCGGGGGCAGGGGCACCAGCGCCAGAACCACCTCGACCGGAAGCAGCGCCTGCCCGGGATGGTCGGCCAGCCAGCAGGCGAAGGCCCGTCGCAGGCGCAGCGCCTGCCCCTGGCCCAGCCGGCGGCTGCCCCATAGATCGCGACCGGCGGAGCGCCGGCCCTTCACTTCCACCAGCAGCAGACGACCGGGCTTGGTCAGCAGCAGGTCCAGCTCCCCCCAGCGGCAGCGCCAGTTGCGGGCAAGCAACATCCAGCCCCGCTGCTGCAGCAACGTCAGGGCGAGGGCCTCGGCGCCCCTGCCGGCCATGGCACGACGATCGCCCATGGCAACGGTCCCGGTTGTTCAGATCTAGGGTTCCCCCATCCGCGCGATCCACGATGGCGCCGTTGTTGAGCTCCACCCTGGCCAGGCTGGCGGTGCTGGTCCAGGCCGTGCTGCTTGTGGGGCTGATCGTCCTCCCCACGCTTCCGGCCCAGGCCGCCATGGATTACGCCAAGCAGTCCCTGATCGGTGCCGACTTCCACGGCGCTGATCTGCGGGACACCACCTTCAACCTCACCAACCTGCGCGGCGCCGACTTCGAGGGGGCCGACCTGCGCAACGCCAGCCTTTTCGGCGCCAAGCTGCAGGAGGCGAATCTGCGGGGGGCCGACCTGCGGGGGGCCACCCTCGATTCAGCGGTGCTCGAAGACACGGACCTGCGTGATGCCGTGCTGGCGGATGCCTTCGCCTTCAACACGAAGTTCCGCCAGGTGCGGGCCGATGGGGCTGACTTCAGCAATGTCTCCCTGCGAGCCGACGCCCTCCGGGACCTGTGCGCCAGCGTGTCGGGTGTCAATCCGACCACCGGCCTTGCCACCCGCGACACCCTCGGCTGCCCCTGACCCATGGCCTTCGATCCCCGGAGCCGCGAACGGCTCGAAGCCCTGGGTCGCCGCCTTCCCGAACCCCTGCCCCCGCCCCCCGCTGCCGCGGCGCCATCTGCCGGCCGCCGGCTCCACGCCATCGAGACCGAGGACGACCCTGCCCAGCTCTTCCGCGAGCTGATGCGCGCCAGCCCCGATGGCACAGTGCCTGACCACCTGCTGCAGCGGTTGCGGGACCTGGAACGGCCCCCCTCACGGCCCCAGGGCGGCGCCAGGGTCCAGGCTGGCTCCGTGGCCCCCGAGGCCGACGACCCTTACCGGATGTTCCAGGAACTGCTCCTCGAGGAACCCGGGGAGCCGCCAGGGACCCCGGCGCCCCCCGCTCAGCCCACCCCTGGCAACCGCCGCCGGTCCAGGGCCTCGAGGTAGCGCCGCTCGCTGTAGTAATCGCTCTGGAACCGCAGGGCTTCGGCGTTGAGCGTGGCGAACAGCCGCTCGATGCGTTCCTCCATCACCATCCCGGAGGCGGCCTCGTCCGCCGGTTCGGCCGCCCTGGCCTCGTCCTGGAGGAGGACGGCGATGCAGGCTTCGAGGCTCTGCAACCTCTGGCTGCGCCAGGCGTCGAGCAGATGGCGGCAGCGGCGCAGCACGCGCTGTCGTTCGAGGCTGGCCACGGTGCCATGCAGCTGCTCGAGGGGCCGTTCGAGCAGGATCTGCTGCAGTTCCCCTGGCTCGAGCAGCGAGGTCAGACGCTGCAGCAGGGAGGGGTCGTCCCCCAGCAGTCGGTCGGTGAGCCGCTCCACCAGATCATCCGCGGCCAGGGCCTCACCGGCATCGTTGCCACGGCTGATGGCCTCCAGGCCGACGGCACCGATCTGTTCCTCCTCCAGCTCGGCGATGCGGGCCCAGAGGCGCCGATGGTGGGAGACGCCGAAGTCCTCGAGGTCCCGCTGGCGCAACTCACGACGCAGGGTGGCCCGCAGGGAGGGACAGTGCAGGTAAAGCCGCAGCAGCGCCGCTTCGGCCCGATCCCTGGCACCAGCCTCGAAGGGCTGCTCATAACGGCGGGAGCGGCCATGCCAGCGCTGCCCCTTCACCTGCTGGCGCAGATCGTCCTCAAGCTGCACCGCCAGCCGCGCCTGCCCCCCCGCCAGCCGCTCGGCCACCTGCTGGAGGTAGTGACTCCGCAGGGCCGACTGGGGCAACTTCCCCAGCAGCTCGACCAGGGATTGGACGGCCTGCTGGAACTGGTCGGCACGGGTCAGGTCCCGGCCCTCCAGCAGCCGGTCGATCTGCCAGTCGAGCCAGAGGGGGGCCTGGTCGAGCAGGGCCAGATAGTCGGCCGCCCCGTGGTGGCGCAGGAATTCATCCGGATCCTTGCCCTCGGGCAGGGGCAGCACCCTCAATTCCAGCTGCCCCTGCAGGGCCTGCTGCTCCACTTCACCGATGGCCCGCTGGGCTGCCCGCACGCCGGCGCCGTCGGCGTCGAAGTTGAGCACGATGCGACGGCTGTCGCAGCAGCGGCAGAGCTGGGTGATCTGGTGGGCACTCAGGGCCGTGCCCAGGGCTGCCACGGCATGCTTCACGCCGGCGGCATGGAGGGCGATGGCGTCGAAATATCCCTCGACCACCACGGCGCTGTCGGCCCGACGGATCGGATCGGCGGCCTTGTCGAGGGCGAACAGATGGCGCCCCTTCTCGAACACCTCGGTCTCGGGTGAGTTGAGGTATTTGGGTTCGCGACCGTCAAGGCTGCGACCTCCGAAGCCGATGATCCGGCCCTGGCGATCGTGGATCGGCACCATCACCCGCCCCCGGAAGCGGTCGTAGTGCCCCTGACCTCCCTGCCGTGCCACCACCAGGCCGGCGGCCTCCAGGAGCTCGGTGCCCAGGGACTCCGTGCTCTGCAGGTGGCGCAGCAGCCCGTCCCAGCGGTCGGGGGCAAAACCCAGCTCGAATCGGTCGATCGTGGCTTCATCGAAGCCGCGGGTGTCACGCAGGTAGGCCAGGGCGGCGGCACCGTCGGTGTGGCGCAGCTGGCTGCGGAACCAACCGCCGGCCAGGGCCAGCACCCGATGCAGCGATTCCCGCCTGGAAAGCTGCTGCCGCAGGCGTTCCTGCTGGGGGGCATCGAGGGTTTCCACGGGCAGGCTGTATCGCCGTGCCAGGTCAAGCACCACCTCGGCGAAGCTCTGGCA
>CAMASU010000008.1 GCA_945861105.1 Synechococcus sp. UW140 | reverse complement strand
TGGCAGGTGCTGGTGCTGGGCCTGCGCGACTATGCCCGCAAATGCGGCTTCCGTTCGGCCCTGCTGGGGCTGAGCGGCGGCATCGACTCGGCCCTGGTGGCCTGCCTGGCGGTGGCGGCCCTGGGGGCAGAGCGGGTGCGGGCGCTGCTGCTGCCATCCCCCCACAGTTCCCGCGGCTCGGTGGTCGATGCCGAGGCCCTGGCCCAGCGCCTGGGCCTGCGCACCGACACCGTGCCGATCGCGGGGCTGATGGCCGGCTGCGAAGCCAGCCTCACGCCGGTGCTGGGCGGTGCCCCGCGGGATGTGACCGCCGAAAACCTGCAGTCCCGCCTGCGGGGCACCCTGCTGATGGCGGTGGCCAACCAGGAGGGGCAACTGCTGCTGGCGACCGGCAACAAGTCAGAACTGGCCGTGGGGTACTGCACCCTCTACGGCGACATGAACGGGGGATTGGCGGTGATCGGCGACCTGTTCAAGACCGAGGTCTATGCCCTGGCCCGCTGGCTGGACAGCGACGCCGCCCTGGAGGACCGGCGGCGTTGCGGGTTGCCGGCGTCGGGCCCGCTGATCGGGGGGGCCATTCTCGACAAACCCCCCAGTGCCGAGCTGCGGCCCGACCAGAAGGACAGCGACTCGCTGCCCGACTACGCCATCCTTGACGCCGTGCTGCGCCGGTTCGTGGAGGACCACGCCACCCCGGAAGAGCTGCTGGCCGAAGGCAGCGATCCAGCTTTGGTGGAACGGGTGTGGACCCTGCTGCGGCGCGCCGAGTTCAAGCGACGCCAGGCCCCGCCGGTGCTCAAGTCAACCGGGCAGGCGTTCGGCAGCGGCTGGCGGATGCCCATCGCGGCCGGCGGCTAGGGGATTGCCCCGCAGGAACGGGCTGGGATCGAGGGGTTCGTCGAGCAATCGCACTTCGTAGTGCAGGTGGGGCCCGGTGCTGCGGCCGCTGTTGCCGACCGTGGCGATCAGCTGGCCGCGACGCACGGCCTGGCCGGCGCTCACCCGGCAGCTGTCGAGGTGCCCGTAACGGGTGCGCAGCTTGGGTCCATGGGCAATCTCAAGCATCAGCCCGTAACCGTCCTCGACGGAGCAGCCGACCACGCGGCCATCGCCGGCGGCCACGATCGGCGTGCCGATCGGTGCCGTCAGATCAAGGCCGTCGTGGCGGGCCCCCACGCCCCAGAAGGGATCTGCCCGGTAGCCGAAACCCGAGCTGAGGCTGTAGGGCTCGATGATCGGCGGGCCGAGGGGAATCGTCCGCAGGCTGCTGCGGCCATGGCGGTTCCAGTGGGCCAGCTCCTGGGTGAGGGGTCCGAAGGCCAGGGGGCCGCCGCGACCGGGCCGTGGCGGCGCGGTGCCCAGCCGCTGCAGCGTGCCGCGGAACTGGAGGTACTCGCTGCGGAAAGCCTGCAGGGTGCGGAGCTGTTCATCCACCTGCCGCCGCTGCTCGCGCAGGGAGGCCTCCCGCTGCCGGAGGTTGGCGGCCATGGCGCGGTCCCGCAGTTGCCAGCCCAGTCCGAGGCCGACGGCCCCGAGACCGGCCACGAGGGCCATCAGCCCAAGGGGCCTGAGCCGCAGACGCCGGGGGCCACCCGCGGCGTCCGCAGGGGCCTTCCGTATCCAGTGAATCTGGAGCAAACCGCAGGAATGTTTAAGAGTTGCCGAGACCTTATCAGAAGCGCCCCAGACGGCTGAGTATCACCAGGTGTGGCGGCGCGGCCGTCGGCCAGCCAGTCTTGAAGAAGCGCCCCGGCTGCCATGGCCCCTGCCACCTCCACCTCCATCGCCAGCATCGGGATCCCGCGCGAGATCAAGCGGGATGAACAGCGGGTGGCCCTCACCCCCGACGGGGTGCGCGAACTGACCCTGATGGGTCTTGAAGTGTGGGTCGAAACCGGCGCCGGCAGCGGGGCCGGCATCAGCGATGACGACTTCGCCGATGCCGGTGCCCGCATCGGCAGCCCCGAGCAGGCCTGGGGCACCGACCTGGTCGTCAAGGTCAAGGAACCCCAGGAATCGGAGTTCCGCTTTCTGCGACGCAACCTGCTGCTGTTCACCTATCTGCACCTGGCGGCTTACCCCGACGTGGGGCGGGCCCTGCTTGAGAGCGGCTGCACCGCGATCGCCTACGAGACGGTGCAGCTGGAGAACGGGGCCCTGCCACTGCTGGCGCCGATGAGCGAGATCGCCGGGCGCATCGCCACCCAGGTGGGGGCGATGCTGCTCGAGCGGCCCCACGGGGGACGGGGGGTGCTGCTGGGGGGATGCACCGGTGTGCGTCCTGCCCGGGTGGTGGTGCTCGGGGCGGGCACGGTGGGCTGGAATGCCGCCCGCATCGCCGCGGCGATGGATGCCGAGGTGATGCTGCTCGACCGTTCCCCGCAACGGCTGCGCCAGCTGGAGAGTGACCGTCGCGGGCGGCTGGTGAGCCTGGTGAGCAGCCGTGGCCTGATCGAGCGGCTGGTGCCCACCGCCGACCTGCTGATCGGGGCGGTGCTGACGCCGGGGGGGCGGGCCCCGACCCTGGTGGACGAAGCGCTGGTCCAGCGCATGAAACCCCGCTCCGTGATCGTGGATGTGGCCATCGACCAGGGGGGCTGCATCGCCACCAGCCAGGAGACGACCCACACCGAACCGGTGGTCGAGAAGCATGGCGTGCTGCATTACGCCGTCGGTAACATGCCGGGGGCTGTGCCCTTCACCTCCACCGAAGCCCTGGTGAGCGTGACCCTGCCGTACATCGTCACCATCGCCGGCCGAGGCCTGGCAGAAGCGGTGATCGAGCGTCCCGAGCTGCTCTCGGGGCTCAACACCAGCGATGGCTCGGTGTGCCATCCCGGCGTGGCCCGGGCCCTGGGACTCACCCCCCGCCATCCCATGGCCTGCCTGCGCTGACCATGGCCCTGATTGCCCGCGACGACAGCCGCCCCTGGCTCCTGGTCGACCACCTGGGCGAGGTGCTGGCCATCAACGACTGCTTCACCCGGGTCTACGGCTGGCGCGACACCGACCTGCTGGGACAGCACATGGAGCGGATCCTGCCCGATTCCTTCCGCGACAGCCACCATGCCGGCTTCGCCCGCTTCCGCCTCGACGGCATCTCACGGGTGCTCGATCATCCGCTGGTGCTGCAGACCATCTGTCGCGACGGCACGGGCATCCGCTCCGAGCACTTCATCACCGCCGAGCGCCGCGGCGATGACTGGGTCTTCGCAGCCACCCTCACCCCCCTGGAGGGCGCCCACGCCGCCCCCGCCAGCGGCGACCCGCAGCATCCGTGAGCGCGGCGCATCAGCCGCCCCAGGGTCTCGTCGCGAGCCTGCAACGCTCGCTGGCCTGGCTCGACATGGCGATGGATGGCCTGGCCGACGGCCTCGTCATCGCCCATGAAGACGGTCGCCTGCGCTGGGCCAACCGCAGCTTCAGCCGCTCCTGTGGAGTCGAGAGTTGCGTGACCCTCGTCGATCGCCCCCTGGAGGACCTGCTGGGCGAATGGCGCCCGGCTGAGGCCGCAACCGACTGGTCCCTGCTGCCCCTGCCCCCGGGACCGGAGGGGGAGGACGGGGTGATCCGGCTGCAGCGGCAGCACGATGGAGACCAGCAATGGCTCGAGCTGCACTGGCGGCGGCTGACCTTCCGTGACAGTGTCCAGTTGATCCTGACCCTGCGGGACATCACCCTGGCGATACGGGCCGAACGGGCCCGACGCCAGGAGGAGGAACAGCTGCGACATCAGCTTGAACAGGAACGGGCCTTCGCCCAGGCCATGGCCCACGAGCTGCGCACCCCCCTGGCGATCGCCAGCCTTGAACTGCAGTGCCTGTCCCGCGAACTGCAGGACCCCGAGGAACGCATCGACGCCATCAGCCACGAGCTGGCCCGCATGGCCCGGCTGCTGGAGCGTGTGAGCTGGCTGAACAGCCTGGAACTGCAACCGCCGCAGGCCTCAGCGGCACCGAAGTCGATGGCCCTTGCCCCCCTGCTGGGCCGCTGGTTCCAGGCGATCGATCCCCTGCCGGACGAAACGCTGCGGGTGCAGGGCACGGCCGATGAGCTGACGCAGCTGTTGCAGGAGCTGCAGCAGAACGCCCTCCGCTTTGGAGGAGCCGAACCCCGGCTGTCCGTTGCAGACGATGGACCGTGGCTGCAGCTGCTCGTCCATACGGGATCGGCGGGGTTGCCGGAGGCCGATCGGAACCGGATCTTTGAACGTTTCGTCAAGCTCGACCACCATCGCCAGGATGGCCGCCCGGAGGGGAGCGGGCTGGGCCTGCCCATCGCCCGCTCGTTGGCCCGACGCATGGGGGGGGATCTGAGCGCCGTGAATGACAACACCGGACATTTGTGCTTTCGGCTGTTGCTGCGGATCGCTCAGCCGGCCTGAGGCCGTCGCTGCGACACCCAGGCGAGCAAACGGTCCACATCAAACGGTTTTCCCAGCACCGCATCGGCCCCGGCCTCGAGGGCGCAACGGTCGAAGGCCGGATCCTGGAGGGCGGTGATCATCAGCACCGGACAACCCAGTCCATGGGCCCGCAACCGGCCCAGCAGCTCAAGACCTGTCATTCCCGGCAACATTTGATCCAGCAACAGCACGGTCGGTGGCTGCAGAAGGCAGGCCGACAGTGCCGTCTCAGCATCCACGAAGGAAGTCACAGAAAATCCTTCGCTGGTCAACACCAGATTCAAGAGTGACCTCAGCCGAGGATCATCTTCAACAACGGCAACGGTACAGGTGATGGCTTCAGGCGTCGTCGCTGGCCCTGAGCATATAACCAACTCCCCGATAGGTGTGAATCAGCTGCGGCCGTTCGGGCTGCTCAATCTTCTGACGAAGGTATCGGATGTAGACATCCAGAACATTGCCATCGCCGAAGAAGTTCGGCCCCCAGACATTCTCAAGAATCTCGCCACGGGAGACCACCCGGCCGGCCTGGCGGGCCAGAAACAGCAGCAGGTCGTACTCGCGGGCCGCCAGGGAGATGGTGACGCCGCCGCGGCTCACGTCACGGCTGCGGGGATCGATGACCAGATCACCGATGGTGATCAGCGTCTCGGTCACCGGCGCCTCCGCCGCCGTGCGACGCAGCAGGGCCCGGCAACGGGCCAGCAGTTCCTCAAGGGCGAAGGGCTTGATCAGGTAGTCGTCGGCGCCGGCATCCAGGGCCTGAACCCGGTCGGTCACCTGATCACGGCCGGTGAGCATGATCACGGGGACCCGCACGCCGGTCTCGCGCAGCCGTCGGCAGACGGCCAGACCGTCCATGTCCGGCAGACCCCAGTCCATCAGCACCAGGCTGGGGCATTCCTCGCGGATCATCGTGAGGGCCTGGATGCCGTCGTGGGCCTGGCGGACCGCATAGCCCTCGCACTCAAGCTCCAGGGCCAGAAACCTGGCCAGGGCAGGATCGTCGTCCACCACCAGCAGGGAGAGATCCTGATCCATGGTCCCGGAGTCCGGCTCCGAACCGCTCTGTGCTCACCCTAACGGTCAGCCGAAACTTTTCGGTGCAGCGCGGAGGCCGCACGGCACCGCGGGTCTCAATGGGGAGACACACGGGTCGTGACGATGGCATTCACCCAGGCACTGCTGCCCGCCCCGCGGGAGGAAGAGGCGCTGCTGCAGTGGTGCGACGGCCGGCTGCTGCCGGCCCTGGCGCAGCTGGACCTGGTGGTGGAGCAGTTCGACGACATGCCGGGGCTGATCTTCGCCAGCGATCGCCCGGGCCAGGGGCTGGCCCCCAGGGCCCACGTGAAGCTGTTGTGCGACTGGTCTTCGGCGAGGGTCAGCGGCGACGTGCTCGTGGAAATGCGCAGCGGCGAACTGATGGCCATGCGCGACACCCGTTGCCAGCGGCTGATGGCGCAGCTGCTGGAGCTGATGCAGGCCAGCGGATCCCCCCTGGAGCCGGTGGCCCTCAGGGTGCGGCGACCGGGGCGGGCAACGGCCTGGCCAGGGCTGCTGGGGCCAGCCCCTCACGCAGGGCCAGCACCAGCCCTGCAGCCTCCGCATAACTATCCACGCTGAGCACCGGAAAGCCCAGGGCTGCGCTGTCAACCTGCAGCAGGCAATGGTTGCTGCGCACGGCGATGACGGGAATGCCCCGGGCCAGGCAGCGCAGGCTGGCCTCTCCGCCGAGGGCCCCGGCCGGCAGCACCGCGACACCGATGTCGTCGATGGCCAGATCCCCCGGACGAGCTGCCTGGGGCTGCACCAGGTGGGGCGCGCGGCTGAGACCCACGAGCACACAGGGCAGGAACGTGTGCCCCAGCTCCTCCGCTGCGGCCCGCGGATCCAGGGAGGGGAGCGGCGGCAGGGGGGCCAGGGCCGGCGCATGGGCGCAGGGCAGGCGCAGATGACGCACGAGCAGATGGCTGATCAGGGCCTCGGCGCCCGCCAGGGCATCCACACCGCTGCCCTGGCGGTAAGCCGCCAGGGTCTCGCTGCCGCTGTCGTCGGGGAAGCGGGCGACCACCGCGATGGCAGTGGCGCCGGCCTGGTGCAGCCGTTCGCCACCCTGCAGCAGCACGCCCGGATTCTGGAGGCGTCCCCAGCTGCTGCCGCTGGCGGCCGGCGCCAGCTCCACCCCCACGGGGCCAGCGGTCACCAGGACCGGCCCGGTGTCGAGGCCGAGGGTGGCCCCTGCCGCCGCAAACACCTGCCGATGGCGCAGGGCCAGCTCGGGCTCGATGGCGGCATCGAGCAGCAGGCCCAGCCGCTGACGTCGACAGGGCCGCAGCAGCAGCTCGGCGCGGGCGAAGGCATCCAGACTCCAGCCCTCGACGTACTGCAGCCGCGGATCGCTCCAGTACAGGGAGGCCCCGTTGACGACGTTGGGATGGGTGATCAGGCAGCCGCTGGCCGCCGCCAGCAGACGCGCCACCGGCAAGGCATCACCGGCATAGCCCCCCTGGTCACAGCCGATGCCGGTGGGCACCACCAGCAGGCAGGGGAGCGGCGGGGTCACGGGATGAGCAGCACGGCTTCCAGACGCAGCCACTGCTGGCCATCGCTGCGGCCGTGGGCGGCCGTCACAGCCCAGCGCAACGGATCCCCGTGGGCCGCCAGGGCCTGGCGACAGGCCCCGGCGGGATCATGCCGCCAGACCTCCAGCGGCAGGAGCAGCTCCAGCTCCAGAAACCGCATCACTTCTGGTATTGACCGAACTGGGCCTCGTAGAGCGCATCTTCCTGCCCCGCCACCAGCTCCAGATCGCTGAGGGGGTAGGCGACGCACAGCAGGGCGAAACCGGCCTGGCGCAGCTCGTCCTTCACCCCCATGGCATCGGGCTGGTTCACCTGGCCCGTGGTGAGACGGGCGGCACAGGTGGTGCACACCCCCGAACAGCACGAGCTGGGCAGCGCCACCCCCGCGGCCTCGGCGGCCTGCAGCACGGTCTGGTCGGCACGGCAGGCAAAGCTGTGGCGGACGCCGTTCACGTCGGCGTGAATGGTGAAGGAAGGAGACTCGGACACGGCCGCTCGTTGGCTGCTGCCATCGTCTCAGGCCAGGGGCTGCCACTCCTGGGGATGGGGCGCCAGATACTCGGCTGCGGCGCTGCCCGCCGGGGCCGTAAGCACGAAATCAAGGCTGATCGAAAACCGCCCGTCGTCATCATCGTTGGTCAGCACCGCATGGTCGGTGCTGCTGGGGAACAACACGAACAGGCCGGCCCGGGGGGCAAGATCAACCCAGGGTCTCAGCCAGCCACCAGGCAGCCTGGCATCCGGCCGGAAAGGGGATTCGTGACCCACCGCCAGGCCAGGCACCAGTTCGTTCACCTGCCGGTCGGGCCAGAGACGCAGGCAACCGCTGCGACCGCTGCCGTCGCCATTGAGGTAGTACACGCCGCTCAGGTGAGCATTGGGGTGATGGTGACGACCGACCACCTGGCCAGAGGTGCTGACCACGGGCCAGCAGCGCTGCAGGTGCAGGGCCACCTGTTGGCGCTCAAAACCCAGAGCCTGGAGGTAGGCCCAGGCGTGGCCAGTCAGCTCGTCGATCAACCCGGTGAAGGTGGGATGACGATGCAGTTGCCAGACACCATTGAGATCACCCGTCCAGGCGCAATCAGGATCGGGATTGGCCTCGGCCTTGCCACGCAGCTCCAGAATGACCTGAAGCTGCCGGGCTAGGGCCAGGGGGTCGGGCCTCAGCTGCACCTGCCCGAGGGCAAGGGGGAAGAGGCCCTCGATCTTCACGCTTGGAACCGCCGAAATCAGGCCATGGCGGCGGCGCCACCCACCACCTCGAGGATCTCCTGGGTGATGGCTGCCTGACGGGCCTTGTTGTAATCAAGGGTCAGGGAGCGGGCCAGGGCCTTGGCGTTGTCGCTGGCGTTGTTCATGGCCGTCATGCGGCTGGCCAGTTCACTGGCGGCCGCTTCCTGCAGGCAGCGGAGGAGCTGATTCTGCAGATAGAGGGGCAGCAGGGCATCGAGCAGCTGGCTGGGGCTCTGCTCGAAGACCGTGTCCGACCGCAGCGGTGGCTGTTGGTTGGGGGCGCTGCCACGTTCGACGGCGAACTCACCGCCCCGGGTGGTGAGACGGAAGATCTCGTCATCCGGCCGGGCGATGCCCTGGGGATCCAGGGGCAACAGGGTCTGGAAGACAGGATTGCTGCTTACCAGGTTGATGAACTTGGTGAACACCAGCTCGATCCGGTCGGTGCTTCCTGAGAGGAACTCGGCCAGGAGGGTGTCGGCGATGGTGGCGGCCTCCGCGGCCGTCGGCACCTGGTTGAGCCCCGTGAAGGAGGCATCGATGCGGTACTGACGGTTGCGGAAGTAGGTGTCGACCTTGCGACCGATGGTCACCAGGGAAACCTCCAACCCGGCAGCCTTGAGTTCGGCCACCCGTTGCTCGGTGCGCTTGATGATGTTGGCGTTGTAGCCACCACAGAGGCCCCGGTCGCCGGTGACGGCGACGAGGGTGACGTGGCGTGGCGTCCGGGTGCGGAGAAGCGCAGAATCGGCGGACTCCAGCCCCATGCGGGAGTCGAGGTTTTCGAGCACCCGCGCCAGACGGTCGGCGAAGGGCCGGGTGCGCAGCACCTGATCCTGGGCACGACGCACCTTGGCAGCAGCCACGAGACGCATGGCCTCGGTGATCTTGCGGGTGTTCTTGACGGAGGCGATGCGATCGCGGATGTCTTTGAGGTTTGCCATGGCTGCGGCCTCAGACGCCGACGGTGAGGCCGGCGACGACTTCCTTGATGGCTGCCTTGAGCAGCTCCTCGGAAGACTCGCTGAGGACCTTTTCAGACTGAACAGCACTGATGTACTCAGGCTTGCTGGACTTCAGGTACTCCCGCAGCTCGCGGACGAAATCGGCCACCTTCTCCACAGGGAGCTCGTCGAGGAGACCCTTGGTGCCGGCGTAGACGATGGCCACCTGCTCAGCAAGGATCAGGGGGCTGTACTGGGGCTGCTTGAGCAGTTCCCGCAGGCGCTTGCCGCGGCCCAGCTGGGCCTGGGTGGCAGCGTCCAGATCGGAGGCGAACTGGGAGAAGGCAGCCAGCTCGTCGAACTGGGCCAGCTCCAGCTTGAGGGTGCCGGCGATCTTCTTGATGGCCTTGGTCTGGGCTGCACCACCCACCCGGCTCACCGAAATGCCGACGTTGATGGCAGGACGGAGACCGGAGTTGAAGAGATCGGAACTCAGGAAGACCTGACCGTCGGTGATCGAGATCACGTTGGTGGGGATGTAAGCCGACACGTCACCGGCCTGGGTCTCAATGATCGGCAGGGCGGTCATGCTGCCCTTGCCCATGGCATCGGACAGTTTGGCGGCCCGCTCCAGCAGACGGCTGTGGCAGTAGAAGACGTCGCCGGGGTAGGCCTCACGACCGGGGGGACGACGGAGCAGCAGCGACATCTGGCGGTAGGCCTGGGCCTGCTTGGTGAGGTCGTCGTAGACGACCAGGGTCGCCTTGCCCTTGTACATGAAGTACTCGGCGACGGCAGCGCCGGTGTAGGGGGCGAGGTATTGCAGAGCCGCGGGGTCGGAGGCGGTGGCGGAGACAACGACGGTGTAGTCGAGGGCGCCGCGCTCCCGCAGCACTTCGATCACGTTGGCGACCGAGGCGGCCTTCTGGCCGACGGCCACATACACGCAGACGACATCTTCACCCTTCTGGTTGATGATGGTGTCGATGGCGATGGCGGTCTTGCCGGTCTGCCGGTCGCCGATGATCAGCTCACGCTGGCCACGGCCGATGGGGATCATCGCGTCGATGGCGGTGATGCCGGTCTGCATGGGCTCATGCACCGACTTCCGCTGGATGATGCCAGGCGCCATCGACTCGATCAGGCGAGTCTCGGTGGTGGCGATGTCACCCTTGCCGTCGATGGGCAGAGCCAGCGGGTTGATCGCACGACCCAGCAGGGCCTCCCCCACGGGCACCGAGGCGATGCGGCCGGTGGCCTTGACGGTGCTGCCCTCCTGAATGCCGACGCCTTCGCCCATCAGCACCACGCCGACGTTGTCGTCCTCAAGGTTGAGGGCGATGCCTTCGGTGCCGTCCTCGAATTCGACAAGCTCACCGGCCATGACCTTGTCGAGGCCATAGATGCGGGCGATGCCGTCACCCACCTGCAGCACGGTGCCGACGTTGCTCACCGAGACGGACTTGTCGTAGTCCTCGATCTGCTGCTTGAGGATGGCGCTGATCTCGTCGGGACGGATGGAAACCATGGCTGGAGGGGCGGAGGGGGAGGAGGAAGGGGAACGGCAGGCCGGGGTCAGCTGGCCCGGGCCAGGCTGAGACCGAGGCGACGGACCTGGCCGAGAAGGCTGGAATCAATCACCTGGGAGCCGATGCGCACGACGAAACCGCCGATCAACGACGGGTCGACGCTCTGGCGCAGCTCCACACGGGAACTGCCGGCAACCGCCTTCACCTTGTCGGTGAGGCGTGACAGCTGCTCGTCACTGAGGGGGGAGGCCGAGACGACCTCTGCCAGGGCGATGCCCCGCAGCTGGCGGTACAGCTCGAGGAAGCGCTCGAGGACCGCATCGAGAACGCCGATGCGCTGGCGATCGGCCAGCAGCTTCAGCAGGTTGGCCATGGCAGGACTGATGTCCTCCTGGAAGAGGGCCGCCAGGGCGTTCTTCTTGGAGTCCACCGACAGCACCGGCGAACGCATGGCGTCGCGGAGGCCATCGGAGGAATGCCAGACCTGAAGGAGTTCCTGGGCCTCCTGGGCCAGACGATCGCTCTCCTGGCGAGACTCCCCAACCTGCAGCAAGGCGTCGGCGTAGGGAGTGGCGATGGTGTTCAGCAGGGGCATGGCCTTATCCGAGGGCGTCGAGGGAACGGTCGATGATCCGGGCCTGGGCCGCCGCATCGAGGCGGGAGGGCATGGCCTCGAGGGCCTTGGCAACCGCCGCGCGGGCGGTCTCCAACCTCAGGGCCTCAGACACCCGGGCAGCCTCGGCCGCCAGGTTGGACTGGGCGTCCTGCTGAACACGGGCCATCTCGGCGATCGTGCGCTGCTCGCCTTGTTCGCGGATCGCCTGGGCTCTGGCACGGCCGTCGGTCAGGATCGTCTGGGCGGTGGCCTGGGCCTGGGTCAGCTCCTTCTGGGCTGCCGCCAGGGCCGTGGTGGCCTGGGCGAGACGTTGTTCGGCGTCGCTGAGATCGGCCAGGACGGCCTCACGGCGACGCTGCAGGATTCCCCCGAGGAACCCCCGCAGGAACCACACCAGCACCCCCACCACGATGGCGAGGTTGATGATGTTGGTATCGAGGATGTTGGTGTTGATGCTGAAGCCGTGGTTGGCCAGCACCAGGGAGTGGGGAGAAAACATCAGACGGCCAGCAGACGATCAACGATGAGGGCGCCGAGACGCTCGGCCTGGGCATCCAGACCCGCAAAGGCCTGCTGCTTCTGGACCTCCACCTGCCGACGGGACGACTCCCGTTGGCTGTTGGATTCGGCCTGGGCCAGGGCGAGGGCTTCGCGATACAGGCGATCAACCTCCTGCTCGGCTTCGACAATCACCGACTGGGACTGCCGACGGGCCTCCAGCAGCTGCGCCTTGAGATCGGCCTCCAGGCGCTCGGCCTGGGCAAGCTTTTCCTTGGCCTGGGCACGGCTGGTGCTGATGAAGCCCTCGCGCTCCTCCACGGCCTGACCGACCGGACGGAAGAAAAGGGCATTGAGAATGAAGGTGAGGATCACCACCTGAACCGCCATCAGCGGCAGGGTGGCGTCGAGGTCGAAGAGACCTCCCTTGGGTGTGGCGGCTTCGGCCAGCAGGAGCCAGCTGTGCATGGGACCGGGGGCGCTGGGACGGGACGGGGCGAGGAACGGGGGGCGTCAGACAACACCCCCCGTCTTCGAGGGCTCAGCCGTTGAAGGGGTTGGCGAACAGCAGCACGAGCGACACCACCAGGCCGTAGATGGTGAGAGCTTCCATGAAGGCGAGGGAGAGCAGCAGGGTGCCGCGGATCTTGCCTTCGGCTTCGGGCTGGCGGGCGATGCCCTCGACAGCGCCACCGGCAGCGGTGCCCTGACCGATACCAGGGCCAATGGCGCCAAGGCCGACGGCGAGACCAGCGGCCACAACGGACGCAGCGGAGGTGATGGAATCCATGGTGGAAGGGAGGGGTGGGGCGCTGGGAGAAGCGCGGGATGAACCGGGATTGGGAACCCTGCGCCTGGGACACCGGCAGAAACCGGTGGGCCTGGCCTGAAGCCGGACCTGCGCGCAGGAGATTTAGCAGAGCGGGTGAACCCGCTTCGGCATCAGCCGATCAGTGGTGCGACTCGTGGACGGCTTCGCCGATGTAATAGGCGGCCAGCGTCGCGAAGATCAAAGCCTGGATGGCGCTGGTGAACAACCCCAGGAACATCGCTGGCAGGGGCACCACCAGCGGAACCAGGAAGGCCAGAACGGCCACCACAAGCTCATCGGCAAGAATGTTTCCGAAAAGACGGAAGGAGAGGGAGAGGGGCTTGGTGAAATCCTCGACGATCTTGAACGGAAGCATGATCGGCGTGGGTTCCACGTAGTACTCGAAGTACCGCAGACCCTTGCGGCTGAGGCCGGCATAGAAGTAGGCCAACGACACCAGCAACGCCAGGGCAATCGTGGTGTTGATGTCAGCCGTCGGGGCCCCCAGTTCGCCACTGGGCAGGTGGATCAGCTTCCAGGGGATCAGGGCACCGCCCCAGTTGCTCACGAAGATGAACAGGAACAGCGTGCCGATGAAAGGCAGCCAGTCGCGGTAGGCCTTCTCGCCGATCTGATCGCGGGCGAGGTCGCGGATGTAATCCCAGAGGAACTCAAGAAGGTTCTGGAGGCCCTTGGGATCGCGTTCCATGCGACGGGTGCCGAGGACCACGACGGCCAGCAGAGCACCGATCACGATCCAGGAGCTGATGAAGACCTGGCCGTGAAGATTCAGATTGCCGATGCGCCAGTAGAGGTGCTGACCAACCTCGAGTTCAGCAAGGGGCAGGTGGAGAATCACCGATTCCTAAGCGTTTGGGCAGGGGGCATTGGGGGCGTCAGGATCCTGCCTGTGGGGCAGGGGCGCTGCGCAGGTCGAGCACGGTGGCGATGATCACCGCCGGCTTGTAGACCAGGAAACCGATCAGGGCAGGCACCAACTGCAGCAAGGACCAACGGGTGGACAGCAGCACCAGGGCCGCCGGAATCAACAGCTGAACCTTGCCCACCTGACGTTGGTCCGGTCCGAGCCGTTCGACACCACGGCTGAGCAGCCGCAGGTAAAACAGTCCGGCGCCGGTGCCGATGGCCACGCTGAGGGCCACGTCGGTGGAGAAGCGGAGGGCCGCCACCACCACAGCCACCAGGGACAGCAATGCCGTGATCAGAACGATCCGACGCTGCAGCTGCCGGTAGGCCGCCATGGGATCCGTCGAGGGCACCACAACGGTCAAAGGACCGGGGGTGGTCAACGGAACCGCCGTGGCTAGCGTGGAGCCACGGCCTGCCAGCCCCCGCAACACGGCCGAACGCAGATCTCCGTCTTCAGCCGGGGCAGAAGTGCCGGAGGCCTCGCTGGACACGGGTTGCAGCGGCCAAGGCCCGGGGAATCTATCACGCAGATTCAGCCCTCCTGCAGGAGCAGCACCGCCCGATCCTGCAGGGCCCTCACCCGTGGCAGGTCCCGGGGTTCCAGCACGGCGGCGAGGGGATCGTCCGGACGGGCCTCCATGGCCTGCAGCAGGGCCAGATCTTCGGCCGACAGATCCAGCGGCCTGAGGTCCTGGTCCAGCAGCTGCCGACCGGGCCAGCCCCAGAGACAGGGGTTGCGACGTCCCCGGGCCGCCAGCAGCACCCGATCGTCTTGCCAGGTCTGACGACGCAGCGGGCGATCGGACAGGAAGAACTCAAAATGGCTGATCTCGGGATCCAGGGCCTCCACGAGCTGCCAGCGCTCGCGAGCGGGCAGGGCGAGGGCCCGCTCGAGCAGCTCGCCCGAGAGCAGCCTCGACGGATCCCAGCGGTCGGGATCGCTGAAGCCAAGAAAGGTGAGGCCCGCCGCGTCGATCAGATCCCACAGTCGAGGCAGGTCGTAGCTGGTCTCCTGGGGATGCAGGTACATGTCAGCGAAGTTGGCGTCGGCCTGGGTGTCCAGGGCCCAGCGCTCCTCATGGCGCCGGCGCAGGCGGTTGTCGGCCGGCAGCTCGGCCAGCAGCCGGCGGCCCAGCTCCAGCCCCTGGGCGCCGGTGCCCACCCCCAGCAACCGCAGGGAGCGCTGCAGGCGGTGGATCTCCCAGCGGCCGCCGTCGGCATACAGGAACAGATGCAGCAGCCCCCCGGGGGCGAGCACACCGGCCAGGGCCCGCAGGCCGCCGGAGGGATCGGCGAGATGGTGCAGCACGCCGACACTGTTGATGTGCTCGAACGGCCCCTCCCCGGCGAGGTCCAGCAGACTGCGGCAGGCGAACCGGACGGCGGCCTCTCCTCCGGAACGGCGCAGCCGCTCACCGGCCACCTCCAGGGCCCCCGCACTGATGTCGATGGCGGTGACCGACGCCCCCGGGTTCAGGTGCACCAGATAGTCGGTGCTGACGCCCGTGCCGCAGCCGGCATCCAGGATGCGCGGCGCCGGCCCCGGCGCGGGGAGACGACCGGTGCAGTGGGCGTGGGCGGCCGCATGGCACCAGCGCCAGTTGTACCCGGGGGGCGGCCCGTCCTGGAGCGGATCCCCTGGATAGGGGAAGCGGTCGTAGAAGGCGCTCACCTGGGGGGTGGCCCGGTCGGTGGGGGCGGAACCGCTCGACATGGCTGGCCGACAGGATCAAAGGGCGACCCGAGCCTCTCACCACAGCCGGCCCCGGACGGCGACGGTGCTGCAAACATTTGTTCATGCCGTCGCTGGGGGCCAGGAGGGCAGCCGTAACGTGCACGAGCCCCGGTTCCGACCGGTTGCCAGAGGAGCTCTTCCATGTCCGTGACCGCCAGCAGCGGCAGCCCCAGGGTCAGCCCCCAGCTCTATGACACCCTGCCTCTCTCCAGCGTTCGCCAGGCGGAGCAACAGGACCGGTTCCCCGATGGCGGGGAGCTGGATGCGCTGATCACCTTTTTCCGCAGCGGCCCCAGCCGGGTGGCGGCGGCAGCGCGCCTGACGGCCAACGCCGACGCCATCGTGGCCAAGGCGGCCAACCGGATCTTTGTGGGTGGCACGCCGCTGGCGTACCTCGACCGCCCCGCTGCCCCCGCTGGCGGCGAGGTGCTGGCCACCGACCAGCAGGCCTTCGCCACCTCGGTGCAGACCTTCGTGCAGGGGAGCGGCGGGGGCGGACTGCTGGGTCGCATCCGCGAGGGCTTCCAGGCGGCCGCCGACGTGCGGGTGGTGCTCCCCACCGGCTTCACACCGATCAACGTGGCCCGCTACGGCGCCGCGTCCATGCGCAAATCCCTGCGGGACCTGGGCTGGTTCCTGCGCTACGTGGGCTACGCGGTCGTTGCCGGTGATCCCAGCATCCTGGCGGTGAACACCCGCGGCCTTCGCGATGTGCTCGAGAAGGCCTGCTCCCTGCCGGCCACCAACGTGGCCCTGCAGGAGATGCGGGCGGCGGCGGCGGCCCTCTTCAGCGAAGAACCCGAGGCGCGGGCGCTGGTCATCGCCTGCTTCAACGTCCTGCTGCAGGAGCTGGCCCTGCCGACCCCTTCGACCCGGGCGCGCCTCGGCAGTCCTGAGCAGCAGGGCCTGCAACTGCCGGCCATCTATGCCCTGTCCGCCGAGGGAGCCCAGCGCTTCGTGATGCGTCCCGCCCTGTCCGGCGGGCAGAAGGCCGAGGTGATCCGAGCCGCCTACCGGCAGGTCTTCGAGCGCGACATTCAGAAGGCCTATTCCCAGGCCCCCTGTCCCGTGGAGGCCACGCAGGTTCGCCAGGGGCAGATCTCGATGCGCGAATTCATCCGCGCCCTCGGCCATTCGAAGGAGTACCGCCAGCAGTTCTACGGACGATTCTCCAACAGCCGTGTCGTGGAGCTGGCCTTCCGGCATTTCCTCGGTCGCGGCCCCAGCTCCCTGGAAGAGTTCCGCCGCTACTTCGCCATCGTCAGCGCCCAGGGCCTCAACGGCCTGGTGGATGCCCTGATCAACACCCTGGAGTACGGCCGTGTCTTCGGGGAAGAGACGGTGCCCTACCTGCGGGACCTGGGGGAAGAGGCCCAGGAGAGTGCCGGCTGGGGTTCGAACCGGCGGTTGTTCCGTTTCAGTGCCCCCTTCGAGACGGTGCCCCAGCACCTGACGGTGTACGCCGCCTACCGCCAGCCCCTGGGTGACCAGCACGCCTACGGCGGTGGCAACGATCCCCTGGGCCTCACCTATGGGGCAATCTTCCCCTCGGCGACGGCCTCGGTGCGCACCCGCCCCGCCCCCGTGGGGTATGCCAATCGTCGCCTGCTGGTGGGCAACGGCATCACCGCCCCGGGGCAGATGGCGAGCCCCGGCTTCCGCCAGGCCCAGCCCCGGCGCGTGGGGCCCAGGGTGGTGAGGCTGCAGCAGATCGCCACCGGCGGCAGTTCCGTGCCCCGTCGCAGCGGCCAGCCGAGCATCCGCAGCACCGAAGCCAGCACCCAGGCGGTCATCCGGGCCGTCTATGCCCAGGTGCTGGGATCGGCGGGCTACGCGGGCGAGCGACTCACGGTGGAGGAGATCAAGCTGGAGAACGGCGACCTCAGCCTGCGCGAGTTCGTGCGTCAGGTGGCGCGCTCGCGGGCCTTCCGCCGCCGGTACTGGGATGGGCTGTACATCACCAAGGCCATCGAAGTGATGCACCGTCGGCTGCTGGGCAGGCCGACCTTCGGCCGCTGGGAGATCAATGCCTACTTCGACACCGCCTCCCGCAGCGGCTTCTACGGGGTAGTCGACCAGATGCTGAACAGCAGCGATTACCTCGAGGCGTTCGGCGAGGACACGGTTCCGTTCGAGCGGTTCCTCACCCCCACCGACCTGGTCGCCCGGCGCGTGCCTGGCTTCCGCCAGCCCCTGGCGACCACGGCAGCCGTCGAACCCGCCGGCACCCGGCCAGAAGCCAGACCGGCGGACACCATGCGGACCCCTGGCAGCCTCACCCCCCGCAACCTGCCCCCACGCCGCTTCGTGGGCCCGGGCATCTGGTCATCGCGGGTGAGCGGTGAAGCCGAAGGGGCCTCCCGGCCCGCCACGGCCGGCGCGGCCACAGCCCCTGAAGCCCTGCGTCAGCTCCCCGAACCCGACCGTCGCTGGAGTGCGCCGCGCTGGCGGCCCGGCCAGAACCAGCCGGTGGTCTGGAACCCGACGCTCAGCGCGGTGGCCC